>JBLFWJ010000053.1:0-18150 GCA_047611425.1 Bacteroidia bacterium
GCTCGTTGGCCCAGATTGGAAACCAAGAAGGGAAATGACCATCTATCAAAGGGAAATAGAGCATATCCACTACTCTACCATGAAACACCTTAGAATAGCCGCCTTCCTCAGGAAATAGTGTTGCCAACTGCCCGTAGGAATCATTAAAAATTACACCGTACAGGACGCTATCAATAATATTACCGACAGCACCTGCTAGAACAAACGAAATGGCTACCACCATTCCTGTCTTCTTTTTCTCTTTTATAAGGTTTAGCAAATACCAGATAATGCCAAACACCATCGTTATTCTGAATAGTGTCAGGAACAATTTGCCCCACTCGCCTCCAAAACTCATTCCGAAAGCCATACCGATGTTCTCGGTAAAGTGAATGATGAACCAATCGAATATCTCGATATCCTGACCCAACATCATGTTGGTCTTAATCCAAAACTTTAGTACCTGATCAGAAATCAGGACTCCAAAAACTATGGTTAGGGCTGTTCTCAATTTGAGCTAAAAAAGAAGGGTCTTCACAGACCCTAATCAATTCATCTAAATGGTAATTATCAGCCTTGAGCGTTCTTCGCTTCAATGCTCAATGTAGCATGAGGAACAATTTTCAATCGCTCTTTACTGATCAATTTCCCAGTTACACGACAAACGCCATAGGTTCCGTTGGCGATTCTGATTAACGCATTTTCAAGACCTTGAATGAACTTTTGCTGACGCCCTGCCAACTGATTCACTTCTTCTTTTGAAAGCACTTCACTGCCATCATCCATTAACTTGAATGATGGAGCCGTATCCTCGGTACCGTGATCACCTTTATGAGACATCTGATCTTTCAGCAATACAAAATCCTCTCTTGCCGTTACCAATTTCTCTTCGATGATATCCTTAAACTCTTTCAAATCCGCGGCCGAATATTTAGACTGCTCTGCCATAATTTATCTTTTTTATCAATTAATTCTGTTGATTTTGATGAAGGTGACGATATCGTCTACAACATCAATTTGCTTTGCTTCGTTCTGGCCAATTTCCTCTACTAAATCAAGGCTATTAGCTAGCGTTTCATCGCAAATATAGTCCAAATTGTTGTTGACAGCAGCGTTGATTTTCTCGTGCTTTTGAATCGCTAAATTGATGCGATCGATTACCTCAAATCCACTGTCTTTTCTTAGGTTTTGAATGCGGTTAACGAGCTCTCTAGCAATACCTTCCTCCTTCAAAGATTCGGTTAATGTTACATCCAAAGCCACGGTAATACTTCCTTCTGAAGCAACAGTCCATCCGGGAATGTCCTCGGAAGTGATCTCCGCATCTCCAGCACTCAATTCTACCGATTGACCATCAACGTCAATTGATAAAGTTCCATTGGTCTCAAACTCAGAAATTGAAGCCTGATCCAATTGAGAAATAGCAGCGGCAACCGCTTTCATAATCTTCCCGTATTTGGGTCCAAGTGCCTTGAAGTTCGCCTTGATCTGCTTTTTTATTTTATCCGATCCCGCTTCTAAATACTGAAGTTCTTTCACGTTTACTTCGGAAAGAATCAGGCCTTCAACAGCTTCCAATTGTCTTTGGAATGTTCCATCAAGAACAGGAATCATAATCTTTTGCAACGGCTGTCGAACTCGAATCTTCTCTTTCTTTCTAATACTAAGAATGAGCGAAGTTGCTGTTTGTGCAATCTCCATTCGTTGCTCTAAATCCGCATCAATCAAACTTGAATCACTTTTTGGAAAATGACTTAAGTGTACTGATCCTTCGTTCATGCCTGTAACCTGGTTAAGATCCATAAACAGCTTATCAGAATAGAAAGGTGCAATCGGACTCATGAGTTGAGCTACGGTTTCCAAACAGGTATAAAGCGTTTGATAAGCCGCATACTTATCCGTGGACAATTCGCCCTTCCAAAATCTTCTTCGGCACAATCGCACATACCAATTACTCAAATGCTCAGTAACGAATTCTTGTATAACACGACCAGCCTTTTTCGGCTCGTATTCAGCGTAAAGTTGATCAGCTTCCGCAATCAGTGAATTCAACCTTGACATAACCCAACGATCAATCTCTGGCCGGTCGGCAACCGGAACAACTGGAGTGGAATTGTCAAACTTGTCGATGTTCGCATACATCGCAAAGAAGCCGTAGGTGTTGTAAAGTGTTCCAAAGAATTTTCGGGTTGATTCCAGAATACCATCGGCATCAAACTTCAGGTTATCCCAAGGCTCAGCATTAGTAATCATGTACCATCTAGTGGCATCGGGCCCGTATTTAGAAAGCGTTTCAAACGAATCGGCCGCATTGCCCAATCGCTTCGACATCTTCTGTCCCGCCTTGTCCAAAACAAGGCCGTTGGAAACAACATTCTTGTATGCCACAGAATCGAAACACATCGTAGCAATGGCATGGAGCGTAAAGAACCAACCTCTGGTTTGATCAACCCCTTCTGCGATAAAATCTGCTGGGTAGTAGGACCGATCATCAATCAACTCTTTGTTCTCGAATGGATAATGAAGCTGCGCGTAAGGCATGGATCCGCTATCAAACCAAACATCGATCAAGTCAGTTTCTCGAGCCATTGGCTTGCCAGAATCGGAAACCAAAACAACCTTATCCATATGCGATTTATGCAGATCAATCTGGCTGTAATTCTCTTCCGACATATCACCAGCTGTAAATCCTTCCAGAGGATTTTCGGACATCACACCTGCCTCAACTGCTTTGGCGCATTCAGCCTTCAACTCTTCAACCGAACCGATGCACTTGGCTTCGTCTCCGTCCTCTGTTCTCCAAATTGGCAACGGAATTCCCCAGTATCGGGATCTTGAAAGATTCCAATCCTGCAGGTTCTCCAGCCAGTTTCCAAAACGGCCAGTTCCGGTACTAGCTGGTTTCCAATTAATCGTATTATTCAATTCAATCAATCTGTCCTTTGACTCGGTTGTTCTAATAAACCACGAATCCAACGGATAGTAAAGTATCGGCTTATCTGTTCTCCAGCAATGTGGGTAGCTGTGTTCGTATCTCTCAACTCTAAAAGCCTTGTTCTCAGTTTTCAGTTTGATGGCGATTCGCTCATCAACGCTTAGATATTTGTCTCGGCCTTGCTTAGTCTTTTCAGCTTCTATCTCCTCATCCGTGTAGTATTCCGCTTTAACGTATTCACCTGCGAAATCAGAAACTTCTGAACGGAATTTGCCTTGAAGATTAACCAACGGAACCATATTTCCATTGCCATCATCTACCAGCATGGCGCCCATTCCAGCGACCTTGGCCACTCTCGCATCATCGGCACCAAATGTTGGCGCGATGTGAACGATTCCTGTTCCATCCTCTGTTGAAACAAAATCACCGCCAATCACTTCAAATCCCTTCCCATCAGGCTGTGCGTACGGAAGCAATTGGTCAAACTTTACGCCTACCAACTCAGAACCCTTGAATTCTTCAACGATCTGATATGGGATTTTCTTGTCGCCTTCTTGATAATCGTCAAGTGACAACTCTGCATTTTCTGCTTTGAACCATTTGCCGACCAATGCTTTGGCCATGATCACAATAATTGGTTGAGATGTGTACTGATTGAAGGTTTTTACAGCCACATAATCAATCTTCTCTCCTACGGCTAAAGCTGTATTTGAAGGAAGTGTCCAAGGTGTGGTTGTCCAAGCTACGAAGTGCGCTTGCCCACCAAGTTTTTCATCCAACTCGGGGGCTCGAAATTGAGCCACTACAGTTGTGTCCTTTACATCTCGGTAGGTACCCGGCTGGTTCAGTTCATGAGAACTTAAGCCTGTTCCCGCTTTTGGCGAATAAGGCTGAATGGTGTACCCTTTGTAAATCAGTCCTTTCTTATATAGCTTTTGAAGTAGCCACCATACCGTTTCCATGTACTTCGGCTCGTAGGTGACGTATGGGTTTTCCATATCCACCCAGTAACCCATCTTAACAGTTAGGTCATTCCAGACATCCGTGTAACGCATTACCGCAGTGCGACAAGCCTCGTTGTACTCTTCAACAGAAATCTTTTTGCCGATGTCTTCTTTCGTAATTCCGAGTTCCTTTTCAACGCTCAGTTCAATTGGTAAACCGTGCGTATCCCAACCCGCTTTTCTTAAAACCTTTTCTCCTTTTAGAGTGTGGTATCGACAGAAAATATCTTTGATAGCACGTGCCAGAACATGATGAATTCCGGGCTGTCCATTTGCAGATGGTGGCCCTTCATAAAACACGTAAGGCTTACTCCCTTCGCGCGTACTAATACTCTTGGCAAACGTGTCGTCTTCTTCCCAAAACTTTAGAATCTGCTCTGCAACGTCAGGCAGATTCAACTTATCATACTCATTATACTTTGTTGCCATTGTAATTTTCAAAAAGGTGTGCAAAAATAAGGGTTGCAAGCGACCATTTGCACTTAATAGAAACCAATGTTACGAAGCTACGTTCGTTCGAGAATTGCCAATGGACACACGTACATTTACCCTTCGATTTAAACTTCAATAGTCCAGATGGCAATAGACCATATTACTAATCAACTTTCAACCTTCGGAGAAGTGATAGTAAAGAAGATGTTTGGAGGTTGCGGATTGTATCACGAATCAGGAGTAATGTTCGGAATGATTACTGGCAAAAGCGTTTTCATGTTGCGCTTAGGCGATGCAAACAAAGCTGAGTTTGAAGCCAAAGGTGCACGGCCATTTCACAGTGACAAAAAAGGAAAAGGCATGCCCTATTACGAAGTGCCGGTTGACGTTTTTGAGGATAGAGACGAACTAGCGATGTGGGCTAATTCTGCTTTAGACGTTGCCGTTTCAGCCAAAAAGAAGTAGTCATCGACCAGGATACGTTCAATACAATTAAGGGTATTCGAAAAGAATATTCTCCAACGGTAAAAGTTGAAGACTCTTGGCTGGAAGAGTTTGGCGTGACGTTGCTTATCAAGCGTGACGACCTCATTCACCAAGAAATTCAGGGAAATAAGTGGCGTAAGTTGAGGTATAATCTCATGGCTGCTGTACAGGGGGATCATCATACGATGCTCACCTTTGGAGGCGCTTACTCAAATCACATTGCTTCCTCTGCTTATGCAAGCTGGAGTGCCGGCTTGGATTTGATTGCTGTAATCCGTGGAGAAGAATCGTCTAAAGACAACCCTACCCTCTCAAAAGCTAGAGGATTAGGAACGGAGCTACATTTCGTTTCAAGAGAAGACTATCGTAGAAAAACAGAGAATGACTTCATCAATAATCTTCAGAAGAAGTTTGGCCGTTTTTATCTAATTCCCGAAGGAGGAGCCAATGCTGAAGGTGTGAAAGGGTGCAGTGAAATCCTCGGTGAAGTTGAACAAGATTTTGACCTAGTCTGTTGCGCAATGGGTACAGGAACCACTGTTGCTGGACTTATTCTTGCTTTAAAAGAAAACCAACGATTAATTGGGTTTCCAGCTTTGAAAGGAGGTGAATTCCTGAAAGAAGAAGTATTGGGATTGATTGATCTTGCACTTCTTAAACCAACACATCAAGAACTTTCTTCGATTGACTGGAAGCTCAACACAGATTACCATTTCGGGGGTTATGCCAAAATGAAACCTGAGCTGTTAGAATTCATTGATAGCTTTCAAAACAGAACGGGCATTCCACTCGACCCTGTTTACACGGGAAAGATGATGTTCGGTATTTACGACATGATTAAGAAGGGAGAAATTGAGAAAGGTCAGACCATTCTTGCCATTCACACCGGTGGCCTGCAAGGTTGGGACGGCATGAAAGACCAAGAAAAGGCATAAAAAAGGCCACCCCAATCAGGATGGCCTTTCGAACAATACGTTGAGGTTTCTTAGAACTTGTAGGACAATCCTACTCCGGCTACTTCCTTAAACTGAATTCGTGCACCCACCTTTTGAATAGGGTTTCCGTCTCCATCCAAAAACTGGGTACCATCAGCTCTTTCCAAGAAGACCGCATTTCCATCGCTGTCGGTGATGGCAATGTTGATATCGTTGTCGTAAATCAAGTGTGTAAATAAACTCACCGTTAACCACTTGTTCACTTTCATATTAATAGACGTTTGCCAATCAACATCAATGTTCTTACGGTTATCGGCATCCTTATCTGTGTAATTGTTGAACAGATTTAAATCAGTAGCCAAGGTCACATTCTTCATGATGTCCTTCTTCAACCCAAACTTGAAGTAGGCTCCAAATTCAGCATTCAAACCTTCTCCATCTTGCGTTTTCAAACCAGTTGTTGGGTCGTACTCAGCACCCTTAACTCCGAATGATCCCGCATCAGCCAATTTTTGGTCGTTCACAAAAGTGAATTTTCCTGTGACTGGAGAAATATAAACTGTGATCCATTCTACAGGCTTGTACTCAACACCCAAAGAAGCAATGAGGTAACCCGGTGCAAGAAAACGACTAATTGCTGTGCTATCATTTGGTAAAGTGTAACCAGGCTGAAACTGTGTTTTGAAATTGGCCTCAGCTGCATAGCTAAACACTTTACTGTTTGCAATCGGTCTAGCCAGTTTGCTCAAAAAGTCAATCTTATCCTCGTTCTTCTGCCAGTCATATGATTTAGTGTACATCAATCCGTAACCTAGATCAAGTCGGTTTTCCCACTTCCAGCCCTTTTTGTGAAGGTTCGCATATAGCTGAACTAGTGCGGTAGCTGAGAATGAGTTCTCACCACCTGCAGCCCAATTCACCAGGGCTACTTGGTTGGTTTGTAATGAAGTGAATCCACCAAAAGTCCAGGTAGAATCCTTGTTTACAATTTGTGCGTTTGCTGAAAATGCTACGCAAGCGATTGCTAAAAACGCGTATAGTTTTTTCATGGTTAGATATGTGATTGTCTGGTTTTTGTCTAGCCAAGAGTCTTGTACTCTTGCCAAACGAAGTCGATTAGTTCTTTTATGTATTGTCCGGAGAAATTGAATTCGATCCCGGCAGTAGCATAAATCTCGCCAATTGGTCGTGTGTAACCCATACTCAGCGCTTTATCGAAATTGTCGAGCGCTGTTTGAGGGTTTTCACGGTATTGTTTCCACATGGCAATTGCACCTAATTGTGCGATTCCATATTCAACGTAATAGAATGGTACTTCAAACAAATGAAGTTGTTTTTGCCATAGATTAATCTCCTCTTCTTCGAGTCCAGAACGGTCGATTAACGAGCCTCCCAATTCTCGGGAAATTCTCAACCAATTCTCATTCCGCTCCTCTAATGTGTGATTTGGACGTTCGTACAGCCAGTGCTGAAATGCATCAATCGTAGCAACCCAAGGAAGAACAGAAATTACTTTGGAAAGGTGTTCCTTCTTAGCTCGTTTTTCATCGGCTTCGTTCTTAAAGAAAACGTTCCAATGATCGAAAGTGAGTAATTCCATACTCATGCTTGCCAATTCAGCAACCTCACTTGGCAGCTGCTTAAAAGCACAAATTTCGAGGTCTTTACTTAAGAAGGAATGAACGGCATGCCCACCTTCATGAATCATGGTAACTAGATCCCTAACTGTACCTACAGAATTCATGAAAATGAACGGAACGCCAGTTTCATACAACGGATAGTTGAACCCACCCGGAGCTTTCCCCATTCGCGAACCCAAATCCAAATGACCCATTTCACGCATGGTCTTCAAACACTCACCATAATAAGGACGAAGTTTTCCGAAACATTCAATCGTTGAGTTGATCAAATCATCCTCATCCTTAAATGGAATGAGTGTATCCAATCCATCCGCATCCACTTCAAGATCCCAAGGTCGAAGCTTGTCGTATCCAAGCTTTTGCTTACGTTCCAAATCCATTTTATCAAGAAGCGGTGTCACCACTTCTTTGATTGCTTGGTGAAACTGAAGACAGTCGGAAACACTGTAATCGAACCGATCCAAAGCCGCGAATTTGTAATCTCGGAAATTGGCAAAGCCAGCATTTCTACCAACTCTATTTCTTAAAGAAATAAGTTTGGTAAAAAGATCATTCAATTCTTCAACCGCGGTACCACGTGTCGCCTGCAGTAATCGGTAAACATTTTCTCGAACAGCACGATCGCTATCCTTCATCATCTTCGAACCTTCTTGCATGGTCAATTTCTGACCATTTAATTCGATAAACATTCCACCGGTGATGATGCCGTACTTCTGTTGCAACTGCTGCAACTCGGTCATCAATGGAATATTCTCATCTCTGAAAATTCTAATTTGGTTCTGAACCGACCGCAGATAAGTGTAGTACTTGTCTGCATCCAACGCAGTTGTCCACTCATTTTCAACCAACTTTCGGTTGAACATATCTGAATAAGGTGCCGCCTTTGGGTCAATCTCGGTTACTAAGAAATTGAATGCCTCCTCCAATGCTTTGTCGGTGGTATCAATGTTCATTTTAATATAACGCCAAGCCGTTTCTTCTGACAGGAAGGACTCTAGCTCACTAAGGTCTCGAATCCATTGTTCAAGCTCCTCCTCACTATTGATGCTCCTTTTCTTAAGCTCATCAAAGTATCCAACCAGGTCGCCCCAACCTTTGATTTCCAGGTTCTCTGGAAGGATATTTCGTACGGTTTCGGTGGTTAACATGTCCTGGTCATTCATTGAGATGGGAGCTTCTTAATCAGCTTTATTAGCGGCTGGTTTCTTGGCTTTTTTCGCCTTTGGCTTGGTGGCCTTTTTTTCAGCCTTCTTCTCCGCTTTAGCAGGTTTTGCTTTCTCCTCTTCCTTAGCGTCTTTGGTCAATCCTTTTTCAGCCAAAAGGTTATACCATACAAAGAGCTTTTTCAAATCGCTTGAATAAACACGCTCTCTGTCGTAGTCCTTCTGAACACCTTGAAGGTAATCGCGCAAATCATCCATCTTAACTTTAGATGGATCCAATGCTGGACCATGCTTCTCTTTCTTGGCAATTTTGCCAAAAACCTCTATCAAAGGAACATCTCCATCTACTGTGTAAATCGTGATATCATCTAAAGATAAAATCCGTTGGGTTGTGTATGCTGGCATCCTTTTGCCATCAATCAACGACTCCACTACAACGCCTCCTTTTGTCTGACCAATCATCTTAAAGAGACCGGGATAGCCAGAAATGGCCAATATGCCTGATAAATCCATTCTAAATTATTAGCCAGCAAATGTAAGAATATTAGCACCTGAGAATCGTTCACTGTTCAGCAGGCACGGGCTTTGCGCTGTGACTTATCAACACTAACTTGCCCCCAAGTCGGATATATGTTACTACGAGCACTTTTCATTTTGATTCTCCTACCTCAATCTGGGCTCACCTTGCTTTGGCAAGTTGACAAACCTTTTGATGGGCTTACAACCGATAAGGTAGGTAACAGCTACGCTTGGCGAGGTCAAGAATTGATAAAAATCGACCGAAAGGGAAACGAAACGTTCACTTATAGTGAGTTGCGATATGGCGATATTGAATCCATCGATGCGACCAACAGCTTTAAGATTAGACTGTTTTATAAGGAACATGGATTGATTAGAATTCTTGATAACTCATTAAGTGACCGGTCCATTGCGCCTTTTAATCTGATTGAAGAAGGCTTCGCTCTGCCCACTTTAATTTGTGGCTCATTTGACAATGGAACATGGGTATGGGATCAAGCCCTTTTATCCATCACTCGATTTGATCAGCAACGAAATAGAACTGTCCAGGTGGAAAGCCTGAATCAACTCGTGGATCGCCAGCTTCAACCAACGGCAATGTTCGAATCTGGAAGTAGATTGTATTTGGTGGATGAAGGCGCTGTTCTAGAATTCGATTTGTTTGGAGCATACCTCAAGTCAATTCCGATACCAGATGTTAAAGACGTTCAGGTTGAGGAGAACACGCTTTTCTATCGCTCATCAGATACATTATTCTCCTACCATTTGCAGAAATTCGATGCTGGATCATACATTCTTCCGAATGAGAACATTGAACACGTGACGGTAACCAACAGCCGATTACTCACGCTTGACAAAGTCGGTTTAAAGGCTTTTTCGTTAAAGTAGATTCAACCCGCTATTATTACTGGTTTTGCGTTTGGGAGCGCAACTCGAATTACTATTTTTGATCCATGGGAAATGCCATGCATATCGCGATTGCCGGAAACATCGGAGCTGGAAAAACTACGCTTACTTCCAAGCTAGCGAAGCATTATAAATGGGATGCCCATTATGAGTCGGCAGATGACAATCCTTATCTTAATGACTTCTATGAAGACATGCAGCGATGGTCATTCAACCTGCAGGTTTATTTCCTCAATTCTCGATTGGAGCAAATCATGGGAATTCGTGACGGGAAGAAAACCGTAATTCAGGATAGAACCATCTTTGAAGACGCTTACATCTTTGCGCCAAACCTGCATGCTATGGGTCTGATGACCAAGCGTGACTTCGATAATTACTCAGATCTTTTTGAGCGAATGAACTCGTTTGTTAAGCCGCCAGATCTTATGATTTATCTACAAGCCAGTATTCCGACATTGGTGGATCAGATTCAGCAACGAGGAAGAAAATACGAGGAAACAATTCGCCTTGACTACCTCAAGCGATTGAACGAGCGATACGAAGCTTGGATTTCAACGTATGATAAAGGCAAGTTGCTCATCATCAATGTTGACAACAACAGCTTTCACGACAACGCGGAAGATTTAGGCGAGATTATTACTAAGATCGATGCCGAGATCCACGGCTTGTTCTAAGCATTCCTATTACATCTTAGCATTTCAAGACCACTATACTGAGAATGGAATAGTTGATTTTGTGCAATCTCTTCAGATTAGAAATGCTTATTCAGATTGCATAAATGAAGATTAAACCTGCTCAGCAATCATCCCTCTTTTCCGGAAATACTTCACTCCAAAGGTGATTCCAAGGCCTCCCAATAAGCCTGGTGCTACCCATGGTATTATACCCCACATACCTGGTAGGATTTTTTCCATCCATGTATATCCACCGAAGACGAAGAAGGCGGTATAGGATGCAATCCCGCTTGATAGAAGTCCGATCATGTGTTCTTTAATCCGGTCAAGTTCCTTTTCCATGTTTCGCAGTTTACGAACCAAGGATGGAAGGTCCGTTAATCCTAAGATTCCGAACACAATCATGAGAACTGCCGAGCCCTGACCTTGCAGAAATATGCCATAACTGAGCAAGAGAATTCCTGACGTAACCACTAGAACATCCATCGTTATGTGAATTCTCTTGAAGACGTTCGAGGCTTGAGCAGCCGGCCGTAGAATCGCGATTCCGAACCACAGCGGGTTTCCCGTGATCAGAGATATGAAACCCAAAAATGCCGCCATTTGATATTTGCCAATGATGGCATTTTTGATGCAGAGTAACACAGCTGTAGAAACTACAATCCACATGGCGGCCACATACATCTTTCCTACTACACGATGCCCTTTCCCTCCTTTCTTCAGAAAAACCGGTAACCAGAAAAGTACGAGGCTGATAAATCCGAATAAGACGTGTAACGGAAGAAGAATTTTAACTGCGATTTCCATGCTGTATGATTTCGATTTCGAACCAAAACTATCATGGGGTTTGCCGGGAATAAAATCAAAGGGACAGTCACCAAAGCCGTGTGACGAGTAGCAAGCAAAAGGGATAATCGTCAACCCTCAGGGACGAATGTCAAGCGAATAATCAGCCTAAAAGAGCTCTCAACGTGGAGATGTACGGCCTGGAAACCGGAACGATAGCCTCATCAATATCCTTCAACTGTAGCCGCAATCCTTGTGCGTTGCCCTCCACTTTTTCAATGTGATCTACATTAACTAGAAACGATCGGTGGCATCGGATTACATCGGTTCCTTCAAACTGTTTGGCGATGGATGCTACCGTTGTTCGGAGCACCGTTTTTTGAAGCTGTGCATCCGCAACGTGAAACACATTCACGTAGTTCTGCATGGCTTCCATGTATCGAACATCGGCCACTTGCAGCGAAATGGAACTTCCATTCTCACCATCCAACTTAACCGTTTGAGCAGAGACGTGCTTTTCTGGATGCAAATGTTTGGATAGATCGGTTGCGCTTTCCTCATTCTTTTTACTGGCACGCAACTGAATGATGATACCAGACAACACCACCGGGAAGACCCCAATGAGAGCCGTGTATCCGATCATTCTTAGTAAGCTGAAATAGCTCATAGCCCGCCATTCAAACAGCAGGTTGACCATCAGGAAATTGCCAATCGCAATCCACACAATCAGAATTATTGCCGTTATAATCCACTTGCCCAATGTCCAGCTTGGCCCACTGGTTTCTATCTTCAGAACATACCGAGTTACGATTTCGAATATCCAACCGAACACAATTGTTATGGCTGCAAATCCAGCAGAGGCCAATGCCAAATCGACCATCGATCCCTCAATACCAAATGGCCGAATAAAAAAGAGGAACAACCCTACAAACAGACCCACCCAGGCAATGGAGATGAGACTTTGCTTTAAGTCTGCTTTATCCGGAAACGGCTGTGATAGCTTTTGAAGCATGCTGCTAATCTAATTCAATGCTGAGAATGATGCTTGTCCTTTTGACAATTGAAAATCAACTCAAACATTTGAGCATTGGGCTTGTTGTCCGATGGACAATGCAAAGAGCGTTAAGCGACCTTCTTCTGCATTAACTTGACAGCTTTATGAAAGGCATCGATTTCAACCAAAGCAAGGGCTTCATTTTTAGCAAGCACAATCCAAAGGAGGTTCCTCCTTTCGATCGAATATTTGACATTTTCAAAGAGCTGCTGACCCATACTTCTGGAGACATTGACGAGGCGTTCAATTGGTTGGAAGAACTGGACAGGGAATACAACCTATTTACGGATGAATACACCCTTGCCGATTTTGAGGAGGACCTGAAAAGGCGAGGATACATCAAGGAAGAAATTGACCCTGAAGAAGGCAATACTGGAAAAGGGCCGGGTAAAAAGTTGCTGACGTCAAAGCTTGAGGCCGCCCTTCGTGAATACGCGTTGGATCAGATCTTCGGCAATTTGCGCAAAAGCGGAATCGGTGATCACCGAACTACCAAAATGGGTAAAGGCGATGAGCGAGATGGATCGCTTAAAGCATACAAATACGGTGACGATTTATCCGATGTAAACCTAACCGAGAGCCTGAAAAATGCACAAGTGAACAATGGAATTGACGACCTAAGATTAACCGAAAACGACCTTCTGGTTGAAGAAACCAAGCACAAAGCTCAGATGAGCACAGTGCTTATGATCGACATAAGCCACTCCATGATTCTATATGGAGAAGACCGCATTACACCTGCCAAAAAAGTGGCAATGGCACTGGTGGAACTAATCCGAAGAAAGTACCCGAAAGACACCATTGATGTGATAGTTTTTGGCAACGATGCGTGGCCAATCAAAGTGAAAGACCTTCCCTATTTAAAGGTCGGACCTTACCACACAAACACTGTGGCAGGATTGGAATTAGCAATGGACATTCTGAGGCGGAAACGGAATACCAACAAGCAGATATTCATGATTACGGATGGAAAGCCAAGTTGCGTTCGACTTCCTAATGGAGAATATTACAAAGACAGTAATGGCCTTAATGAAATGATTGTGACCCAATGTCTGAATAAGGCGGCACAGGCACGCAAGCTCAAAATTCCGATTACCACATTCATGATTGCTCAAGACCCATATCTGCGACAGTTTGTAGAAATGTTTACCGCACAGAACAACGGCAAGGCATTCTTAACTGGGTTGAAAGGATTGGGCCAAATGATATTTGAAGATTACGAGAAGAACAGGATTAAACGGATATAAGATGAAGCAGACAACAACCTTCGGTCAACTGAAAGAATCAGGATACAAGGACCGAACGATAAGTGAAGAATTGAAGGAGAATTTGATCCGTAAGATCAAGGCAAACGAACCTGCGTTTAAGGGATTGTGGGGATACGATGACACGGTTGTTCCTCAACTCAAGAAGGCCATTCTTGCTGGGCACCACATCAATCTACTTGGGTTGAGAGGTCAAGCTAAAACACGGATTGCCCGAAATATGATTGACCTTTTGGATGAATACCTTCCTATAATAGAAGGGTCTGAGATTAACGACAGTCCGTATGCTCCGATTTCAAAGTTTGCCAAGGATCAATTGGCCGAACACGGAGACAACACCCCCATTTCGTGGGTGCATCGTTCGGATCGTTTCTTTGAGAAGCTAGCCACACCGGACGTCAATATTTCCGACTTGATTGGTGACATTGACCCAATAAAAGCGGCCACTTTAAAAGTGCCGTATTCTGATGAGCGCGTGCTTCATTATGGCATGATTCCAAGAGCCAATCGCTGCATTTTCGTTTTGAATGAATTGCCTGATTTGCAAGCGAGAATTCAAGTTGCGTTGTTCAATATTCTACAAGAGGGAGACATCCAAATAAGAGGGTTTCAATTGAGAATGCCTCTTGATCTTCAATTCGTTTTCACCGCCAATCCGGAGGATTACACCAACCGTGGAAGCATAGTTACACCACTCAAGGATCGTATCGGTTCTCAGATATTCACTCATTACCCAAAGACCATTGAGCTGGCCCGTCAGATTACCGAGCAAGAGGCCAACATCTCTGAGTCCGACTTGGCCAAGATTGACGTTTGCGACCTGGCCAAAGACCTTTTGGAACAAGTATCGTTTGAGGCTCGTGACAGTGAGTATGTGGATGGTAAAAGTGGCGTAAGTGCCAGACTCACCATCAGTGCGATGGAAAACCTAATGGCCAGTGCCAATCTTAGACTGATTGAATCGGGAGAGAAGAAAACGGCCATTCGATTGATTGACTTCACCGCCATCATTCCTTCCATTACTGGTAAGGTGGAATTGGTTTACGAAGGCGAGCAAGAAGGGGCTACTGAGGTGGCCAAGCAATTGATAGACAATGCGGTCCTCACACAATTTGAAAAGTTGTTTCCGAGGGTGCCCAATTTGGAGAAGGCTGGAGTGAAAACGCCTTATTCAGATGTCATCAGTTGGTTTGAGAACAACGATATGTTGGAGTTGAACTATACTGACAACGATGATGCTTTCAATCAAACGCTGAATGCGATAACCCCATTGGTTGATCTAGTGAACGAATATTGGGCCAACCGAAGTGATGCGGAAAAACGCTTCTGTATGGAGCTGGTTCTATGGGCATTAGTGGTATCCAAGAAGCTGGACAAAACGGAAACCGAAAAGGCCTTTTCGTTCGATGTCAATTCATTGGGCAAGCACATGTACGGAGATAATTGAGGTATTTTAGCACCTCCTTTGGCATAAAACAAACCCCTAATCCATCCACCATGACAACAATTAAAAAGCTACTTCCCCTTTTCTTTCTAACTATGATTGTTGGCCTTGCCTCCTGTGAATCAGAAGAGGACACGTCCATTTCAGGTAACTGGAATGTCACAACATGGAGTGAGAATGGCGTTGCTGATTCCGATGTTCCGTCCGTTAACATGGTTATTGCTTTTTCAGGTAATACAATGACTATCAGTGGGGCCAATGTTGAGTTTAACTACACAGGAAACTATTCGCTTAATGCCAACAATAATCTGACAGCCACTCTGGATGAAACAACAGGTGATTCCGAGATCAACGTATTCACATTTGATGTTGCGACAACGACAACTTCCACGGACTTGACACTGGATGGGAGCCTGTTGAAGCTTTCTCCTTTTTGGCCAGATACAACGGTTACTGTAGCCATTACAGCAACGAGGTAATTGGCTCCTCACCACTAATTGCCTCTCAGTTAGCGGGGTGAGAGAGTAATTGTGAATGTAAAGTTTACAGACCCTTCCTTCCCTTCGACTTTGCTCAGGACAGGCTGTCAGGGAAACAAAGAGAAAACACCAGATGCTTGGTTGTTTCGCTGAGGCACGAAGCGCCTAAAGCTTTCTGGATTAGTCATTCGTGATTGAAACCGTTGAAAGTCACCACCTATTTTGGCAACCGTTGCAATGCTTTTCTAGCTTCTGAAAGGGCTTAAACAAACCTTCCATGATGGACTGCTTGTAGAGGTAGACTTCGTCTGATTCGCACTTTGGGCATTCGTCTAAGGTCTTTTCAAACTTCTGGCCGTTTACTTCGATCACATCTCCAAGATCACTTGAATTATTGTTTCGTTCAATCTCGGCAACAAGTGCTTTGGCGCGTTCTACATCTTCAGCCTTAACCTGAAGTTTTATTCCTCCCATTGCGTTAGAAACCAACGGGTCAATTGCTATGGTCTTTTGACCGTGCATATGGTATTCGATACCTGCTGATTTGAGGCTTGGCTCATACAGGTAGGTCTCGTGGTCGTACGAGAAGACTTTTATTGTTACCATTTCCATTTGCTGAAATTAGGGAGAAGTGTCTTCATGGCCTTATCGCCTATGTTAATTTAGAAACCCTTCCTCTGTCAGGGAAACAAAAAGAAAACGCTTCAACTTCCAGTTGTTTCGCTGAGGCACGAAGCGACTCACGCTTTAGTATTTCAAAAGGCTAAGAGTCCTAACTCTTCCAATTCAACTACCAGAACCAGGCAACTAGACAGCAGCCCCTGCAAAGGCATAAAGAATCCCTCCCATTAAGGCAAAGCAGGCCAGCCAATAGGCAATGTGAAGCACGATAAGTTTCGCTGGTCTTCCTTCGAATAGAAAATTGGTCAGCAATACCGGTGCAACTAGATACAAGGCAGACATCAAACCATGGAATGCACCATGCAAGAAATGTCGCTCGTCTTCAGAATGGTAACCAGCACCACCATGCAGTTTGTAGGCAATGACACCAGCCATTACAATGGAAATCACATAGACCAGCGGATTGTGCCCTTTCTTCTTTTCGGAATTCCCAGCGCTAATGGCATCCGATAAACTCTTTCCTATGACTTTTGGATTGTACAATACAAAACCAACAGCCATAGTTGATAATGCTGCCACTGCGATGGCGACCCACTTCATTACCTCCATAAGTTAGACTTAATTCTGCTTAATTGATTCCGGTGCTCCTACCGCAACACGATAATCATCTGAATAAGTTTAGTCTAAATTTGAATTTCGGTTAAACGTTTTCCCATTGGTTTGGTCTTTCCTCAAATATCTGCCATGAAACAATTAGTCCCTGCCTTATTATTGATTCTAGGAACAAGTAATGCGTATGCTCAAACGCCAACTTACAACGACAATGTTGCGTGCATTCTTTTTACTCATTGCACCACATGCCATCATGACGGTGGCATTGCACCTTTTTCCTTAATGACCTATGCTGACGTGGAAACAGTTGCATGGGGCCTGCCTGAAGCTGTGAATACAGGCTACATGCCACCCTGGCCGCCCAACGCGGATTACAACTCTTTGGCACATGAAAGGCTTTTAACTCTGGAAGAAATTGACATTATAAATGATTGGGTCGATGCTGGATACCCTGAGGGCACAGGCAATCCGCCACAAGCTCCGATTTATGCTGGTACAGAGGTAATTACCAACCCTGACCTTGTGGTAGAGATGCCACCGTTCACCAATTTGGTAAACACCGAAGATTTATACCAATGCTTTGTGATTCCCACCGGACTTGCCGAAGATATGTTTGTGAGCGGTTTTGAAATTATACCTGGCAACAATGAAATAGTTCATCACGTATTACTGTTTGCGGATACATCAGACATTCCAGCACAATTGGACGCGGCAGACCCCAATCCGGGCTACACCGGCTTTGGCGGAACTGGGAGTGAATCTTCAAAGTTGATCGGTGGTTGGGTTCCGGGACAACAACCGTTCTTTTTTCCAGATCAAATGGGAGCAAAACTACTTGCAGGGTCCAACATTGTACTGCAAGTTCACTATCCAGCGGGCACCGGTGGACAAGCGGATCAGACCAAGGTGAACTTCAACCTATTTGAGGGCACCGTTTTTACCAGAGAAGTTTTCTACGCCTCTGTTTTGAATCATGGCGTCACCCTAATGGACGGTCCACTCATTCTTCCTCCTAATCAAGTAACCACCTTTAACAATCAATTCGATATACCAGCTGTTGATGTAACGCTTTTGGGGGTTGCCCCTCATATGCATCTCCTTGGTAAGTCTATCCGCTCATGGGCTGTTACACCAAGCAACGATACAATACGATTCTTCGATATCCCTAATTGGGATTTTCACTATCAGGGCCTTTATCAATTTAGACAACCAATTA
>JBLFWJ010000054.1:0-18125 GCA_047611425.1 Bacteroidia bacterium
TTCAGGGATTTCAATCTCCTCAATAGCCATTACTTCATCTTCGGTTAAAAATTCCATCTTGGTTTTTTCCAACTTCAGTTTAAACCTATGAAATGGGTTTTTCTCGAAAGGAAAAAGCTCTTCATTAATGGCCTTATTAATAATTCTTCTAATGACCTTAAGATTTGAATGAACCGTATTTGTTGAGTTGCCAAGGTTGACTAATAGATGATATTCGTACTGATTAAGAAATGGTACTGTTAAATCAGAAAAGGTCAAGTCCATTCCATTCAGATAGGATTTAAGCTTCGACACAACTGCTTTTGCCTTATCCAAGGTCCCCATTTTCGCAGTATGCTTTAAAAACAATAGATAGGCATCACAGTAATCAACGAAGCTGATGCCACCTGTTCCAACAATTTCTTGTTTGATCTTACTGGAAGAAACAGACGACTCAGCAGTTTCCAAATCAAGTACAGCCGATAATGCGAGCTTCCTTTTCTCCGCCAAGAACCGATTCATCCTAACAGAATTCGGATAGGATCGTTTTACCTGTTCAGTATCCGAATCCCAATCTTTAGGTACAACAAATACCCGGAGTGATACAAATTTCGATTTGCGGTCTTTCGTTATCCGAAGATACAAAGGTGCTTCACCGTTTTTCTTAACCTTGCTTGTCCGTTGGATTATCTTAACTGTTGCCATTTATTCGTTCGTCATTCAAGACTTCCAAAAAAACACTAAATGGGTACAACAAATAGGTACAACATTTATGACATTCACTTGCTTTTGGATGCCTTATACTACTTAGCTAAAATACGTATATCATTGATATAAAAGCATTTGAAAGAAATAAGATGCAAACAGGTGCAATGTAAATGGTCCCGTCCAGACCGCTGCTTTAGTGCTGAAACGATGCAATAAAGTGTAAGCCCTTGTAAATCACTGATTTGCAAGGGCTTTTTTCATGTCCCTACTTTTGTTTGCACTGTATTTCACTGGTTTGCACGTGGGTTATCCGTGGGACTTTTTTCAAATTCATTTAGTCCCACGATTTGCACCCTATTGCACTGACTTTCAGTCTTTTGCATTTTCAATTCGAGGCGTGTCGCGATAATTTTGCAGCCATTTTTAACGCTAAATCAAAGCACCCATGAAAAGAGCAACATTCTCAATCCTATTCTTCGCCAAGAAGAACAAACCTTTAAGAGACGGCACCTACCCTCTCTATGTAAGAATAACCATCAACGGCCAGTCAAAAGAAACTGCATTAGGCCAAAGCGTTGCGCCAGAACTCTGGAACCCATCTTCCCAAAGAGCAATAGGCCGGTCAAAGGTGGCCGAAGAGATTAATGAAACCATAAGTGAAGCGGAAGCCGACATCCGATTAAAACGAAGAACAGTTGCAGATTCTGAGCAACACGTTACATCAGATGCATTAATGTCGGCATATAAAGGACCAGATGAGAAAAGGTGGACCATCTTAAGTCTATTCCAAGAGCATCAGGATCGATTTCTCGAGCTGGTCAATAATGGTCATCATTCCATAAGAACACACAAGCGATATAAGACCACCATCTCTCACATTGAAGAATTCATAAAAAAGGAGTACCAATGTTCCGATCTAGATTGCAACAAGATCGACCTCGCATTCGTGAACGGGTTCGAACACTTTCTCAAAGTGAATAAGGATTGCACGCACAACACTGCTATGAAACATGTCAAAGGCCTTAGAAAAGTTGTGCTACAGGCAGTCAATCAGGATATTATCCGAAAGGACCCGTTCAATCATTATAAGATACGGACCGAGTATGTAGAAAAAGAGTTCTTGACTCAAAGCGAGTTAGATATTCTCTATTCCAAAGAAATCTCGAACAAAAGACTTGCTACAATACGTGACATGTTCATTTTTCAATGTTACGCGGGCATGGCCTATTGTGACATTGAGGCTTTGGCTAAGAATCATATTGTAAAAGGTGAGGATGAAATGTTCTGGATTATTAAAAAACGTGAGAAAACAGGTCAGACATTTCGCATACCATTGTTACCAAGGGCCGAAGAGATCCTATTCAAATACGCAGATGATTTTGGTCCACAGAACCAAGGTATTTTGCCAGTGTCAAGTAATCAGAAGATGAAGGCTTACCTAAAAGAGATTGCCATCATCTGTGGAGTAAATAAAAACCTGACCACCCACTTGGGAAGACACACCTTTGCTACTACTATCACACTGAACAATGACATCTCCAAACCTGTACTTCAGAGTATGATGGGAGTGACTAAGACATCTACTTTGGATATCTATGCCAAAATGCTGGACAGCACCATAAGTAGAGAGATGCGAGGTTTAAGAAAGCTGGACTGAAACCAAGTTAAAAGCCTCTATTCCTGCTTAGATGTTGTTCTTCCTTTGCTTATCCCAGTGGAACCTGAGTCTCATCCCGGCAGAGAAATTAAAATTATCACCCCAGCTTACATTCGTGTTGTTTACATATGGCTTGTTTAACCATACCATCGATCCGAATTGAACAAAAGGTACAAGACTGAAAGCGTTTATGGCCTTGATGTCATAATTCACATCCAAGGATGGACAGAAAAACAAACGGAGTAACCGATTTTCTAGTGCGGGTAAAATTTTTGCTGCGAAATTTACTCCAATTCCGAAACGAGATTTTCTTTTCGGGTTTACAATCAGGTTGATCTGTAAGCCTAAAGTGTGAACACGACTTAAGTCTTGATTCAATACTGAACCATACATCGGCTGTCTCAAAGTCCAAGTCGGCCTCACACGATTAGGAGAAAATTCAATTTTGTAATTTACCCCTAACTCAAGGTTAGGTAACAATAATCTAGAAAAAGAAATCCCAAGTCCAGTCGCTCCAGCTGGATTAATTGAATTCCAATCATAACATGAAAATATGTCAAGCCTATTTCGATAATGATTGATGTTTAACTTAGATCTATCAAGAAAAAACTTAGATGGTTTCGCTTCTATTTCAGTCTCTTTTTCTAGTATCTCGTTTGCAGAGAGATTATAATTCACAATTGCATCGAGTCTGAAATTGTTATCGATAAATTGATCATTTCCCGGATCGCTTGTCTCTGATAATGACAGATAGTTTCTCCAAACTGGAGCTGGTTTATCTTTAAAATCAATTCCATCCCCAGAATAACTTTTTATGTCATTCTCTATAATCTGCTGCCTAAGCTTTAATTTTTTTCTCACTGGCATTCTCTCCTTTCCCAATCGCTTTAATTCGACTCTCATTTCTTCAGGATTAGGAAGCATAAAATGATCCATTCGTTCTACCCAACTATCAGGAGGAATGATTGATTGTTTAGTTTCTCTAGTGACCACAGAAACGGATTTTCCACTACTTAAAGAAGTTCCAAATCCGAAATTCCCGTAGGCAGACAAAACCGAATTAAAAAAGTGAGATGATGAGCCACTATACTTAGTCTCAATTCTAGTTTCATCAGTCCAATAGGGCGACAATTTGCCATTCTTAATGAACTTAGATTTATCCCAGTTTATATAAATAGGTTTCTCTAGTTTATTCTTTACTGCAAACCGCATGATTCCCCTTTCAGCCCAAAAGTCATAGATGATCTTAACGGTATCATCCTCATACATGTAAAGACTATCATTCATCGATACATCATCGGACTTCAGTTCGTAAACCTGAAAAACTCTTGAGCAGGATGAGAGTATTGTTGTACAGGCAATTATTGCCAGTAGAATTGATGTGAAATTTATTTTCATTCCTTAATCAGTTTTCTGGTAAGTGTCCCTTTTTCCGTTTGTAGTTGCAAGGTGTAAATACCGTTGGCTTGGGTGCTTAGGTCAATAGTTGAATTACCTGAGATATTCTTTCTAAGGATGAGGTCTCCCAAAGCATTATGGACTGATAGAGTTCCAGTTCCTTGAACTTGGTAAATACCTGAACTTGGGTTAGGTGAGATGTTGGTTTCTTCACTGAGCAAATCAAATATGCTAACAGGTGGATGTCCTACAACCAATGTGTCTGATATTGGACACACACCATCGCTTAGGGTAACCACTACTTGTCCATAACCATTAGCATCCCAAAAAACATTTGCAACAGTAGTTCCTTGCCCAGAGGTTAAAGCACCATTTATCACAGCCCAATCTATAGTAAACCCACTTGGTGGTTGACTGATAACGTAACTATATGAGGTCAATGGGTTTATGTTGATTTCGCCAAGAATGTTTGGCAAGAAAGTGACTGGACCACAACCTAATTCGTATACTCTAACATATCCTGTACTATCATTCTCGTAATTGAATGGGGCTCCAATAGCTACTGTATTTCCATCAGCACTTAAGGATACTGAAAAGCCACTCCTATCATCTGCCGCTTCTCCATCTATGTCTTGGCCTATTTGAGACCAGGAGCCTCCCACGTTTTGATACACACGAACATGCCCAGAATTAAAGCCATATCCGTTACCAATTGCTCCGATAGCTACTGTATTTCCATCAGCACTTAAGGATACTGACCAGCCACTAAAATCATAAGCGGCTTCTCCATCTATATCTTGGCCTATTTGAGACCAGGAGCCTCCCACGTTTTGATACACACGAACATGGCCTGTACTATCATTCTCGCCATTGCGCCAAGCCCCACTAGCCACTGTATTTCCATCAGCACTTAAGGATACTGAATGGCCACTCCAATCATAAGCGGCTTCTCCATCTATGTCTTGGCCTATTTGAGACCAGGAGCCTCCCACGTTTTGATACACACGAACATGCCCAGAACTAGTGCCGTTTCCATCATTTTTATAAGCTCCAATAGCTACTGTGTTTCCATCAGCACTTATGGATACTGACCGACCACTCCTATCATTTGCCGCTTCTCCATCTATGTCTTGGCCTATTTGAGACCAAGAGCCTCCCACGTTTTGATACACACGAACATGGCCAGCATTAGTGCCATTTCCATCACTGTACGGGGCTCCAATAGCTACTGTGGTTCCATCACTACTTAGGGATAAGGAAGAGCCACTCCTATCACCAGCCGCTTCCGCATCTATGTCTTGCCCTATTTGAGACCAGAAGCCACCTGCGTTTTGATACACACGAACATGGCCAGAATAAGAGGAGCCATTTCCATCATTGCCCCGAGCTCCAATAGCTACTGTATTTCCATCAGCACTTAAGGATACTGAAGAGCCATTTAAATCACCTGCCGCTTCTCCTTCTAGGTCTTGGCCTATTTGAGACCAGGAGCCTCCCACGTTGTGATACACACGAACATGGCCAGAATTAAAGCCAATTCCGTTACCAGGTGCTCCGATAGCTACTGTATTTCCATCGGTACTTAAGGATACGGAATAGCCACTCCAATCATCTGCCGCTTCTCCATCTATGTCTTGGCCTATTTGTATCCAAGGTTGTGCTTGGGTATTAATGGTATTTCCTGCCAGAAAAAGTAAAAGTGCAATGGTAAATAATCGCATGAGGTTTTGTTTGTTACGAAAATACAATCTATAGCCGAAAGGGTCTATTACCGTTCAAAGGTGCCTCGGTTAGTGCTTCGTAACCCATCCAACTGCATCTCAGCAAATAAGAACCAAAACCTTTCGAGCGTTGTAACAAGTAGATATTTTTATGTACCAAACTGTTCCAATCATGGTACAACTTGTCACAGCCAAAGAAAAGTACGGAGTATCCGTATCCGCATGGATTGCAGCCGAATTGGCTCGCAAGATTTCAGATTGGGTTGAAAGATTGGGCGTTAGCATGTCCAAGATGGTCGGTATGCTAATCTCAAATGGGTTTAACCTAACTCAAGTAACGAGACAACCGACCCTGAACCCTGTCCAGACCGCAAAAAGCCTCTCAATTGAGAGGCTTTTTTGGTTTTATACTTTTCGATTCTGATAATTCTTAGCCCCGACTTAGCGTGGAATTGAAATTCATTCAGCTGGATTGATAGCGTCAACCGAGCGCTACATCAAGCACCATCATGACAATGAATCCGCCAATAAACCCAAGAGTTGAAGTATCCGCGTATTTGTCGAGTTGTGTTTCGGGGATTACTTCCTCAATTACCACGTAAATCATCGCGCCAGCAGCAAATGAAAGTGCATAAGGCAAAATCGGAAATGCATAGATCACTGCTGCTGCGCCAATCACTCCTGCTATCGGTTCAACAATAGCACTAAGCTGACCGTACCAAAAGCTTTTAAATCGAGATACTCCCTGTCTTCTTAAGGGCATAGAAACGGCCAATCCTTCTGGAAAATTTTGTATACCAATTCCAATTGCCAAAGCGATAGCCGCTCCAATTGAAGCTCCATCTATTCCGTGTGCAACCGCTCCGAACGCAACTCCCACTGCCAATCCTTCGGGAATATTGTGAATCGTAATCGCCAATACCAAAAGCATGGTTCGGCTTAAATCCGTTTCCACCCCTTCTTTCTTCTCAATAGGAAAGTTGATATGCAAGTGCGGCATAACCTTGTCTAAACCGTATAGAAACATGGCTCCACCAAAAAAGCCTACTGCAGCTGGAAACCAGATTGGAACATTTGGGTTGGTTTGTGGTGTAATCTCAATTGCCGGAGCAAGCAATGACCAATAACTCGCAGCAATCATTACTCCACCAGTAAATCCCAACATCCCATCAAAAAGCTGCCGGTTCATATTCTTAAAAAAGAAGACCAGCGAAGCACCAGCAGCTGTAAGCAACCACGTAAAGGTTGTAGCCATCAATGCTTGCAATACTGGGTTTTGGGCCAGGAACCAGATTTTGCTTGCTTCAAAATATTCCATTTTCCTTAATCAATTTCCCCTTTCTTCAAAAAAAAGGTGGTGTCCGCCTAAGACGAACTGGTGAGTTGTTAATAGGCTACAAAAATGTGTTTGGCCACTTCGTAACTGACGTGCAATTCTTTGCCGTTTAAATCGAGTGTGACTGAACGATCAAAATCCAATCGATCGCTCAATTTGAATGCCGCTCCCAATTCAAGACCAATCTTTTTCAAGTGAGCTAAAAAGGCATCTGAATGCTCCGTCACTCCCATGACCTTGCTATCTTTTCCAATGGTTAGCTCATCAAGCTTAACTCGAGCAGGTGCTGGGAAATTCCCGTCCGAATCGGGAATAGGCCCACCATGTGGATCATACTTCGGATGCTCTAAAAACTTGTCTAACCGCTCTATGAGTAGGTCCGAATTAACATGTTCCATTTGCTCGGCAACATCGTGAACCTCATCCCATGCAAATCCTAAATGCTCCACTAGAAACACTTCCCAAAGTCTATGCTTTCTGATGATGTCAACGGCAATCTTCTGACCACGAGAAGACAAGGTTACCCCTTTATACTTCTGATAGTTGACCAGCTTCTTTCCCGCTAATCTCTTCACCATGTCAGTGACAGATGAAGCCTTAGTCTCCATTCTATCGGCCAGTGCATTGGTGCTCACACCCTTGTCTGAAAGCTTCGACAGTTTGAAAATGGCTTTGAGGTAATTCTCCTCTGTAAATGAATTCGACATTACTATTGCAAAAATATAAAATTATAGTGGGGTAATTATATTTTTAGACAAGCCTAAAACTCTTGTACTTTTGTCCTCAATTCAGATTAATCAACATGAATAAACTAATCATCAGCTTAACCGTAGCTGCTGCGGTAGTAGTGCTTGCTAGCTGTGACAAAACGGTTCCTGACGCACCGGACGAAAACTCTTTGCTTGATGGCCCTATAGAAGGATTATCTACACAAGACCAAGCTGCCTTTTTAAGAGGTGATGAGGCCTTTGCCGAGGTCTTCACCATTTCGAAGGGTCTCGGGCCAGTGTTCATTGCTAGTCAATGTTCGAGCTGCCACCCTGGCGATGGAAAAGGAAATCCATTTGTTGGGTTTCTTCGATTTGGGCAACCAGATACACTTGGTAATCAATACTTAAACCAAGGCGGCCCGCAACTTCAGCATAAAGCTATTCCTGGTTTCGAGCCTGAGGCGCTTCCGTTTGGTGCTACCTCTACCCTACTTATCGCGCCAGCTGTTACGGGGCTTGGTTATTTGGATGCAGTGTCTGATGCTGATTTGATTGCCTTGGCGGATCCTACAGATGCCGATGGAGATGGAATTAGTGGACGGCCACATTGGAATAACAAACCTGATTACACCGAAGACCGGCCACATACTGTCACTCAAAATGGCCAATACATAACTCGATTCGGTAAGAAAGGTGGTGCATACGATCTGCTTCATCAAACGTCTGGGGCGTATAATCAGGATATGGGGATCACCTCACAATTCGAGCCCATTGATCCTCATACTGGATTAGAAGTAGATCCTGAGGTGAGTAACCAAGTTGTGAATGATGTGGTGGCCTATCTCAAAACGTTAAAGGCCCCTTTGAGAAGAAATGAGGACGCTCCGAGTGTGATGGCTGGAGAAGCAATATTTAGTCAAGTGGCATGCAATAAATGTCATACGCCAACTATGGAATCAGGGGAATCTTCAATCTCAGTTTTATCAAATCAAACTTTCCATCCTTATACCGACATGCTTTTGCATGATATGGGAGCTGGATTAGATGACGGATACACCGAAGGATTTGCACTCACTTCAGAATGGAGAACTCCGCCTCTATGGGGACTTGGATTGTCAAAGGACGCCCAAGGTGGAAGCTACTTCTTACTACACGATGGTCGAGCGACAAGCATTGAGCAGGCTATAGAAATGCACGGTGGTGAAGCCGAAGCGTCCAAGCTTCTCTACTCTCAACTTTCGAGCAATGAAAAGGATCAATTGATGAACTTTTTAGAATCTCTTTGATCAATGGAAAGACGAAAATTTCTACGTTCCTGTGGCGTAGCGGCAATTGGCGCACCAGTTCTGGCAACAGTTCTACATTCATGTGGAACCGTTCACTACGCCACTTTCACGGCTGCTGGAAAGAAGCTGACAATACCACGAACAGAATTCATCAGAATTAAAAAAGACAAGGAGATTCCAAGACAATTTGTGTTGGTGAAATCTCGCGTTTCTTCTTTTCCAATCTGCCTATGGAAAGTTGACGACAATAATTTCAATGCATCATTAATGGAATGTACGCACACTGGGTGCGAGCTCAATGTAGGAGGTACCGTTTTTACGTGCCCTTGTCATGGAGCTGAATTTTCGAATAGCGGAAAATTACTCACCGGCCCTGCCGAAGAGGACCTGAGGACATTCAAAACTGAAACTGACGATGAGAATATCTACATCATACTTGCTTAGAATTTGTCTGATTGGATTGGTGGTGCTTACCACTTCCAACTTGGCCCAAGCACAAAAGTTGGACAGCCTAATCCAACGGCAAAGAGTCGATACTTCCGGAAAGATGGTAAGTATGGACGCAAGCTACAACCGCCCTTTCCTCTCTGTTGGTCGTAAAGTAAAAGTCGCTTTAGGTGGTTACCTAGAAGCCAATACACTTTACAGTTCTCAAGATGGAGTTTCGGAAGGATTGTCTTTTCAAGCTCGAAGGCTATCCATTTTTATGTCAGCTTCAATCGGCAAGAGAATCAAGTTTCTTTCCGAAATAGAATTTGAGGAAGGAGGTAAAGAAATTGGGATTGAATTCGCAGCGGTGGACATTATGTTTCATCCTTTGGCGAATCTCCGAGGTGGAATCATCATCAACCCAATCGGATCCTTTAATCAGAATCATGATGGGCCAAAATGGGAGTTTGTAAATCGACCAGATATGGCTACTCAACTTTTACCTGCTACGTGGTCAAACGCGGGTTTTGGAATTTTCGGAAAGACCTATCATCGCAATTGGGTATTTGGGTATGAGGCATATCTCTCTAACGGTTTCGACAACACAATTATCGATAATGAGCACAACCGAACTTTTCTACCAGCATCTAAGGCTAACCCTAAACGCTTTGAAGAAAGCAACAACGGTTTGGGTCTCGTTACGGCCAAGGCTGTAATCAAGAACAGAAAGATTGGAGAATTGGGAATCTCCTACATGGGAGGTGTTTACAACAAGTATGAGGCTGATGGAGTAACGTTGGATGTGAAGCGAAGGCTGGATGTTTTTGCAATTGATTTCAGCACAACAATAAAGAAAACGAAAACTACAATTGTTGCTGAAGCAGCATACATCATGGTTGATGTTCCATCGACTTACACGCAACAATTTGGCAACAAGCAATGGGGTGTTTTCGTGGATATCGTACAACCAATATTGAAACGAAAGATTTTGAAATGGGAGAACGCAAGTTTGAATCTGGCGTTCAGAGTTGATTACATCGACTGGAATATGGGAACGCTAAACGAAACGGGTGTTGAGATGGGCGAAACCCGACTTGCCTTAACTCCTGGAATTAGCTTTAGACCATCGCCTCAAACAGTATTAAGATTGAATTATCGGTATTTCTGGGAGCGCGACATCCTCGACAACCCGCCATCATTGGGCGCTTCGTGGTTGTTTGGGGTCAGTACGTATTTCTAAAAGCTATCAGTCCTTACAGAATTGCTTAGTGGATTACTTCAAACTGAATGGTTTTGAATTCCTCGCCAGATACCAGATTCAATAGATACACTCCTGAAGGAAGATTCCCAGTCTCTATTTGAAATTTGCTGGATGCTCGAATTTTTGAGGATATTACTGTTCTGCCAAAAGCATCCTGTACCTCATATTTCAACTCCTCATTTTTGGCGAATCGCAAGTCAACAATTAAGAAATCGCTAGAAGGATTTGGATAAATCCGAATTCGAGCATCACTCTCCTCGATACCAGTATTTGATAAGTACAGGTTGATGTTGTCTATGTATATATTGTTTCCAGATCCACTATGATTCTCAAATTGGATAACGGCATTGCTGTTTACAAATGCAGTTAAGTCAATTGAGTCTTTACGCCACTCATCGGCCTCCTCAGGACTAAATGGCCCGCTGGTTGGAAAGCCCGTAGAAAGCTCTGTTCTAATCTTAGAATAGGCCAGGTCAAACGTTTGCCCGCAATCAGCCGAGACAGAAACGTTCAAAGTATCTGGCCTTGAGCCAGTTGGATACGGCCTATGTGCCACGTCAAAAGTTAAAAACGCATGGTCGAAGCCATTAAGATCCAACGGCAATAATCGATAGGTATCGACATTATTAAAATCTCCTTCAAAATCTCTATTATTAATAAACGCTGCCTCTGTGGAGTCACCAGAAGGCCCTACTACTCTCATGACTTCCCATTCTAGTAAACCATCTTGATTTTCAATTTCAGCTCCTTGAGCTAGGAAATTAGGTCCCTCAAAATCTTCGGTAAACGGTGCTGAATTTGTTGATTGGTCAAACGAAATAATCGAGCTCAATGTATCATTACAGAACGTTTGGTCGGTTGCGTTTTCAATGTAAACTACGAATTCGTATAGTCCCTGACTAGCCGGAGATTGGATCAATTGATCAAATGTAAATACCTCATTTTCGCCTGGTTCTAAAGTTCCTGTATACGTTTCTGTAACTGAGTTCCCATCAAATTCGTGCGTAATGTCGAATCCCGTTTGCGCGACTGTTCCAATATTCTGCAGCATTACGGAGACTGGAATATCGCCAAGGTCACAATTAAACCCATTCTGTACTGGGCTTAATATGGCCTGAATTCCAGCATCCTCCTCTGAGTCACAACTGATTAAGCAAGGCGAATCTTCTCCGGACCAACCAATAGGAACCGCTATGGCTCGTTGGCCAACTTCACCATTTGGTCCAATGGCACGCACAGAAAACCAACCATTTTCTCCGTAAGGAACTTGTACTGATGCCGTGGTCGTTGCAACGGTTTGAACAGAATCCATAAAATGTTCACCTAAAAGGAAAACATCATAACCTACAGCATTGATAACCGGACTCCATTGCACTGTAACGCTATAACCATCTAGATTCCCACATGCATCAAGCTTGGCTAAATCAGTTGGTGTTTCGATTATACTGAAAGTGGTATCAGACATATCTGTAAAACCATTTCTCGTTACTCGAACTAAAGCCTGCGATGTAAGTACATCTGGCATTTGGAATTGATAAGCTCTGGAAAACTCAGAAGCATTGGCCAGCCAAGTCCAATTGGATCCATTATCCGCGGATATTTCCAATTCGAAAACATCGAATTCTCCGAAAGCATCCCAGTGGATGAGATGAAAACTACTTGGCTCAAATCCTTCTCCACCAAGAGGAAAGAGCAAATCGACCTCTTCCGTCAAGAATTCATAACTCACATAATATTCTTGCGACCCGAATGGGATTGCAGTCCCGGAAATATTCAATGTGTAAGATCCAGCCGCAGGATCATTGATTGCAACTTGCTCTACATTATTAAGATGATCAACGCCAGGAACTGCAGGTAGATCAAGTGTTGTAGCATTTGGAGTATGATCTAAAACGTAAGGCAGATGATTGCTAGAAGAAGGGTCGTCTAATGATATGTCGAGGTCATTGACAAGGTCGAATTCTGCTGCCGGATCGGCTTCTAGGTCAGACCAGTAAACCATAATCTTGGCCAACTTCACTCCTGACGGAATATCAATATTGATCTGTTGCGTTTCTCCTTGTGTAATGGTTCCATTAGCATGCCGGTCATTTTCCAATGCAGAAACCGCCTTAAAGGCATTCACTTTTCCCCAGCCGTATTTAAAATCAGGTCCGATATTGCCCAATTCATTGGCGGTGTTCATCATTATACATTTAAGTAATGCGGAAGGTGCCTCTTCCAAGTTTATCTCACGATATGCCTGGTACAATTGTCCCATAACGCCTGCAATTCCAGGTGCGGCCGCAGATGTTCCACCGAACTCCGCGTATTCATTATCGGGATCGTTAGAGATCTGGCCCTGTCCATGAGCCGAAATATCCGGCTTGATTCTGCCGTCAAATGCGGGGCCTCTACTGCTGCTCGAAACCAAGCCATCATTTGAAAAAAGGTTTGCTGTAGCAATGCAGTTCTTTCCCGCCTTGTGGCCTCCCGTGATGTTTCCCCATTGGTCACCTGCACCGTAACCGCAATCATTGTTGTTTGAGTTTCCAGCGGAAAACACCTGCATTAATGCCGGGTTTTCATAAATCTCTTGGTCAACGAGTTGTGTGGTCAGTGTATATCCATCGTTACAACCATTGCTGTATGAGCTATTGAAAACCATTGCTCCGCTGTCCTGATGAAGCTCGATGGTGTTTGGAAGCTCAGCATTGTACTGTCTTATGTACAGAAAGGATGCTGGTGCCATTCCTCGGTTTTCAGGATTGAGGTTTCCTGCGCTGCCCATCACTCCTGCTACGCCATCACCGTGGGTACCGATGAAATCCTCTGCAACCGGAGATTGTTCTGTTCTCCCCTTAAAGTCGATGTGTGGTCCAACATATCCGTCATCATTAACTACCAAACTCACGCCCGAACCATCATAATTTCTACCTCCAACATAGTCTACATCAATGACGTTAGATCTATGTAGATTTCTACCATCGTCTGATTCTGGTTCGCCTACAGGCGGTTGCATTTCCACAAACCGAATCATTGACTGCATTGCGAAAGCAGGCAGGTCTCGAACAGAAACAACTGCATGTCCTAATCCATTCTTTGGATTGATGTCTTGGACATTCCATGAAAATCTATCTCCAACGGATCTAAGACCTTGAAGGCTAACTCCATTATGAGTTCTGAAATAGAGATCCAGTCTCTGATCTCCGATTTCAGCCGTCATTTCTGACAACTCCACTAATTCTTGACTGGCCTTATGCTCAAACTTTGGCGCAATCATTTGGATTATCCCCAATTCTTCTAAATTCTCCTGGGCCATTCCATTAGGAATATGGGCCAAGTATGTATTTGCGGGGACGTACTGAAGTAAGTCAATTCCTGCAGCTTCAATTTTTTGAAGGTCTAGGGTTCCAGGAATCTGCTCAAACGAAATATATCGAGTTATCGTTTCCCCATTCATTGATCCAAACTCAAATTGACCTTGTGAAATTGCAAGGTGGCCGGATTCAAACTTGATTGTTTGAGCCGTGAGAAAAGCATCTGAAAAAACAAAAGCCAGAATAATGCAAACTAGTACTCTAAATAGGTTCAATTTCATTTGGATGGCTTGGTGACCCAATGTTACCCATTCTCGGGATATTGGCTTAAAGAAAGGTGATTCAGTTACAGCAAACGGTCTTGTTGGTTGCAGTCAATTCTATACTTCGTCTCACTCAATAAAAAAGCCCCAACCACTTTCGTGATTGGGGCTATAATTTCAAAATAAGCGTCTTACTGTTCTGCTAGTACGATCAACTTGTTGTTGTTCATTTCCATAACTCCGCCTTTGATCTCGATCAATTCTGTTTCTCCAGTAGGAGATTCAATTTTTAATTGACCAGGTCCAAGAGTGGAAATCATTGCAGCGTGCTTATCAAGCACACCGAAAGAGCCATCCTTACCAGGAAACTTAACGTACTTGGCGTCTCCTTCGTAAATCTTCTTTTCTGGTGTTACAATTTCAAGTTGCATCTTATTTAAGTTATGAGTTTAAAGTTGCGAGTTGCGAGTGTTACTATTAACTCTCAACTCGAAACTTGTAACTTTTTATGCTTCTGCAATCAGTTTCTTACCCTTCTCAATAGCTTCTTCAATGGTACCTACCAAGTTGAAAGATGCTTCTGGATACTCATCAACTTCACCGTCCATGATCATGTTGAATCCTTTGATCGTGTCAGCAATATCAACGTAAACTCCTGGAAGTCCTGTAAACTGCTCAGCCACGTGGAAAGGCTGAGAAAGGAAACGCTGTACACGTCTTGCTCTGTGTACAATCAATTTATCCTCTTCAGAAAGCTCGTCCATTCCAAGGATTGCAATGATATCTTGAAGCTCCTTATAACGCTGAAGTGTTTCAATAACTTTTTGTGCAGTGTTGTAGTGTTCGTCTCCAACGATATCTGCAGTAAGAATTCTAGACGTAGAATCCAATGGATCTACCGCTGGATAAATACCAAGCTCAGAAATCTTACGATTAAGAACCGTAGTTGCGTCCAAGTGAGAGAAGGTAGTTGCCGGAGCAGGGTCTGTCAAGTCATCTGCAGGTACATAAACTGCCTGTACAGATGTAATAGAACCTCTCTTAGTAGAAGTAATTCGCTCTTGCATCAATCCCATCTCTGTTGCCAAAGTTGGTTGGTAACCTACCGCAGATGGCATACGACCAAGAAGTGCAGATACCTCAGATCCAGCTTGAGTAAATCGGAAAATGTTGTCAATAAAGAAAAGGATATCACGTCCTCCAGACTGCTCATCCCCATCACGGAAATACTCAGCAATTGTCAATCCTGAAAGTGCTACCCGTGCACGCGCCCCAGGAGGCTCGTTCATCTGACCAAAAACAAACGTTGCTTTAGACTTTTTCAAAGCCTCAACATCTACCTTGCTTAGGTCCCAACCACCAGCTTCCATATTTTCCTTGAAAGCTTCACCGTAGTTGATAATGTCCGCCTCAATCATCTCACGAAGAAGGTCGTTTCCTTCTCTCGTTCTTTCACCAACACCAGCAAATACAGAAAGACCACCGTGTCCTTTTGCAATGTTGTTGATCAATTCCTGAATCAATACGGTCTTACCAACACCAGCACCACCAAACAAACCAATCTTACCACCTTTTGCATACGGCTCAATAAGGTCAATTACCTTAATACCTGTAAGCAATACTTCGGTAGCTGTAGAAAGATCCTCGAATCGTGGTGGATCACGGTGAATTGGGTATCCACCTGTCTTGTCAACGTCCTTCATACCATCAATCGGATCTCCAACTACGTTGAAAAGACGACCAAAAATATCCTCACCAATTGGCATAGTGATCGGAGCGCCTACAGAACGAACTTCCGTTCCGCGACTCACACCATCAAGCGAGTCCATCGCAATGGCTCTAACGGTATCTTCTCCAATGTGTTGTTGACATTCTAGAGTCACAACCAATCCATCAGGACGGGTAACTTCTAGTGCTTCCATAATGTTTGGCAACTCGCCATTAGTCGTATCAAAGCTGATGTCCATTACTGGCCCAATGATCTGAGATACTTTTCCTTTCATTACTGACATACTCTGTAGTATAAAATGAGGTTCTATTTTCGGGCGCAAAAGTACTGGTTTGGTCCTGCACAGGCAATACTTCGAGCAATAATTATTACGTCTTGTCAACATCCCTCTAATACACCAGAATTTGGAAGGATCAGAGCGTGGCTAACTGCTTACTTTTGCGTCCCTGAAAAGCAGGTATTGAAAGTTTGCAGATCACTCGAAGAATTTGAAGCCAGCGGGCCTACCGTGGTCACCACGGGCACGTTTGACGGGCTTCATATCGGGCACAGAAGAATTCTGGATCGAGTTAATGAGTTGGCCAAAAACATGAATGGCCAAAGTGTGTTGCTTACCTTTTTTCCTCATCCTCGAATGGTGCTTAATCCAGATGATCACGGATTAAAACTTCTCACCACACAAGACGAAAAAATTAGATTGCTGGAAGAAACCGGTTTGGATTGCTTGGTGATTCATCCTTTTACCAAAGATTTTTCACGCACTTCTTCAACAGATTTTATCCGCAATATTTTGGTTGATGGACTGCAAACCAAAAAATTAGTGATTGGTTACGATCATCATTTTGGCAAGAACAGAGAAGGATCCTTCGAGCATTTGGTGGAATGTGGACCACTTTACGGTTTCGATGTTGAAGAAATATCGGCTCAGGATATTGACGATGTGGCTGTGAGTTCCACGAAGGTGAGGCATGCGCTATCAGATGGAGATGTTACTACAGCCGAATCTTATCTTGGTTACCCCTTCGAATTAAGCGGAACGGTTATCGAAGGCGATAAACTTGGCAGGACAATTGGTTTCCGAACCGCGAATATCTCGGTGGAAGAAGACTATAAAATGATCCCTAGTAACGGAAGTTACGCCTGCATGGCACATTGCGGAAACGAAAAGTTTGATGCCATGGTGAACATTGGTGTAAGACCAACCGTAGAAGGTTCTGAATTGAGAATTGAGGCGCACCTGTTAGAATTTGAAAAGGAGATTTATGGTGAGCGGCTCCGATTGCAATTCAAACATAGATTAAGACCCGAGCAAAAGTTCGATGGTTTAGAAGAGTTGAAGGCACAATTGGAAAAAGATCGAGAACAAACACGAAGTTTGCTAAAGTGAGATTCCTGATAACCATACTATTATCCCTTTTTACCCTGTCTGGGTTTGCACAACTGGAAACACCCTTCTGGCTAGAAAGACTTGAACAAAGAGACATCTACTTCAGCCTTGAAGAGGCGATGGAAAACCCAGATGAGGTGTACCGACTGCACCTGAAGCGCAAGAAACTCAACGATTTACCTGATGATATTTTCCGCTTGAGAAACTTGCAAGAGTTAGATATCAGCAAGAATAAATTCAAAGAGCTTCCTTGGGAAATTGCAAAGCTTAAGAACTTGAAACGGCTGATTGCCATCAAGAATAAAATGGAAACGGTTCATCCCGCAATTGGAAAGATGAAGAACTTAAAACACCTTATTCTTAACCAGAATGACTTAAAAACTCTGCCACCAGAAATTGCAGATTGCGAGGAACTAGAATACATCGATTTATGGAGCAATGAAATCTCCAGCTTTCCTAAAACCATGAAGAAAATGGTGAGTTTGAAAGAGGTTGATCTACGGGTGATTCAATTCACTCCAACCGAAATGGAACGGATCAAAGAAGCCTTACCAAATGTTCAAATTCACGTTAGTAACGACTGTAACTGCGCGAATTAACAGTTGTTGGCTTTTTTTAAGGGACCTTATATTCTTAAATTGGTGGCCCCTAAGGATTACTATGAGACCCACTTTTACAAAGCTTTTCTCCAGCCTTATTCTCCTTGGAGCTTTCATGGTTTGCAGCGGCTTTACTCCCGCCAAAGACCCAATTAAGGGTGACAGTCTAGTAATTGTTCGAGTTCTTCAGCCTTTAAGTCTTAAGCAAAATGTAGATCCAGTTGTGTTCATCTCACAAGGATTAAACAGGATCGAATCCGTGGAAATGCGGGATATCAATGCGGTGGAATTCCGAAAGACCGATGTGGTTCAAAACACGTTGGATGTATTTCTACTTAATGGATATACGCTTGAGAACTCCAC
>JBLFWJ010000055.1:0-17966 GCA_047611425.1 Bacteroidia bacterium
CCGGATTCATTGCAAGAGCGGTCACCGATTGTTACTGTAATGGGTCACGTTGATCACGGTAAGACATCTTTACTTGACCATATTAGAAAAGCAAACGTAATTGCTGGTGAGGCCGGTGGTATCACGCAGCACATTGGTGCATACAGCGTTGAGTTGGATAGTGGTCGAAAGATTACATTCTTGGATACACCGGGTCACGAGGCGTTTACTGCCATGCGTGCCAGAGGTGCTCAAGTAACCGACATCGTTATTGTTGTTGTTGCGGCAGATGATAGTGTGATGCCTCAAACGAAAGAGGCAATTAATCACGCACAGGCTGCTGGTGTTCCAATCATTATTGCAATCAATAAAGTTGACCGCGATGTGGCCAACCCAGATAAAATCAAGGAGGAACTTTCGCAATTGAATGTTCTTGTCGAAGATTGGGGTGGTGAGTACATGAGTGAAGACATTTCGGCTAAGACTGGATTGAACGTTGACAAGCTTCTAGAAAAAGTGCTTGTTCTCGCTGATCTTCAGGAAATGAAGGCCAACCCAGATAAGAATGGAAATGGTACTGTCATCGAATCAGAGCTTGATAAAGGCCGAGGATACGTAAGTACAATCCTAGTTCAATCTGGTACAGTTAAGATTGGTGACGTGTTACTAGGTGGCTGTTACAGCGGAAGAGTGAAAGCCTTGTTCAACGAGCGTGGCGGAACAATTGAAGAGGCTGGGCCAGCAACTCCATGTCAAGTTCTTGGATTGAACGGAGCGCCTCAAGCGGGTGATAAGTTCAACGTAATGGACGATGAGAAGGAAGCAAAGGCAATCGCTACAAAGCGTATGCAATTGCAGCGTGAGCAAGGAATTCGAACTCAAAAGCACATTACGCTTGATGAGATCGGAAGACGTTTGGCAATTGGAGACTTCCAAGAATTGAACGTGATTATTAAGGGTGATGTTGATGGTTCTGTAGAAGCATTGGCAGATTCCTTGACCAAGCTGTCTACTGAGAAAATCGCTGTTAAGGTGATTATGCAAGGTGTTGGTGGTATTAGCGAATCTGATGTATTGCTTGCTTCGGCTTCCGATGCAATCATCATCGGTTTCCAAGTACGACCATCTGTTAGTGCAAGGAAACTGGCTGAACTAGAGCAAATCGATGTTCGACTTTACTCTATTATCTACGATGCCATTGACGAATTGAAAGCAGCGATGGAAGGAATGCTTGCTCCGGAATTTGAGGAGAAGGTTACTTGCAACGTTGAAATCCGTGAGGTATTCAAGATTTCTAAAGCTGGGTCAATTGCAGGTTGTATGGTAATTGATGGAAAAGTTTCGAGAGGTAGTACGATACGCTTGATTCGTGATGGAATTGTTGTTTATGATGGTGTGCTTTCATCGCTTAAGCGATTCAAGGATGATGCGAAAGAGGTGGCCAAAGGATTTGAGTGTGGTATGAGCATCGATAAGTTCAACGACATTAAAGTAGGCGACATCATCGAGGGATACGAGCAAGTAGAAATCAAGGCTAAACTTTGATTAACTGATCATTAACGACAGAACGACCTTCGGAAAATCATGAAGGGTAAAATTCGGGATTACTCGGAATTCATGAAGTTGAGACTCGCCTCATTGGTGGTAGTCTCCTCCTCAATCTGCTATGTCCTTGCGTGCGATTCATTCGATTATCAGATTTTATTGGCGCTTGTCATTGGAGGTTTTCTCCTGACTGGATCGTCCAATGGGTTCAACGAAATAATCGAACGGGATTTGGATGCTTTGATGTCCAGAACCGAAAGCCGACCGCTTCCTCAAAAGAGAATGGGCTTAGTCGAGGCCATCATCATAGCCTCTTTAGCAGGAGCTCTGGGTATAGGTATTCTCGGGTGGTTTGTAAATCCACTATCTGGAATTTTAGGCGCCATTGCCCTGTTACTCTACGTTGCCGCTTACACACCGCTTAAAAGAATCACACCATTTTCGGTTTTTGTTGGCGCTTTTCCAGGATCTATACCAACCATGATTGGTTGTGTTGCCGCTACTGAAGGGTTTGGTGAAATAACCTTACTGGCTTGGCTCATGTTTGCCGTGCAGTTTGTTTGGCAATTCCCGCATTTTTGGGCAATTGCTTGGCGGCTAGATGACGATTATCGCAAGGCCGGATTTAAAATGCTACCATCTCCAATGGGCAGAGACAAAGCGAGTGCTTTCCAAGTTCTTGTCTACACTTTGACTTTGGTTCCAATCAGTTTGTTGCCTGTCTTTTTCGAAATCACCGGAACTATTTCTTTGGTGATTGCAATAATCATGGGTTCCATTTTCGCTTGGCAGGCTTACAGGTTGTACAGCACTTTGTCTACTGAAGCTGCTACCAAACTCATGTTCGGCTCGTTCTTTTATCTGCCAATAGTTCAGCTGGCTTACATGCTTGACAAATTAATTTTAGGATGACCAAGGAAGACGAATACCAAGAACAACAGAAACAGGCGAATAAGTCGCTAATGTGGGTCGGTATCGCGAGTATCGTAATGATGTTCGCTGGTATGACATCGGCATATGTTGTTCTTCAGGATGACCATTTTTGGGTTAAGACGGATCTTCCATTCATGTTTGCCATTAGCTCGGTGGTAATTGCATTTAGCAGTATTACAATGTGGTGGGCCCTTCGTTCCGCTAAAAACAACAACCAAGGTGGAATAAGAACAGGATTGATTCTCACATTAATTTTAGGCATAGGATTCTCACTAACTCAATATTTAGGTTGGAGCGAACTGATGGACGAAGGACGATTCTTCATCGGTCGAGTAAGCGACCTTACTGGAACCTACGGTGAAGATTATCTCATCATGAAAAGTGGCGAACCGCTTCTTCATTCCGATGGAAACTTCTATGCTCCGGGCGATATCAATTATACTCGACCGCTAAATGAGCGTGTTGACAATGCATTCAACGTCAGTACATCATTCCTTTATGTTATTTCGGGTCTTCACTTGGCCCACCTGGCAGGTGGCCTGCTTGCCTTGCTGTATACCATTGTTGTGGCATTTAAAGGGCGTTACAGCAGCGAAAATTCAAACGGTTTAGAGGTCTGTTCCATTTACTGGCACTTTCTCGATATCCTATGGATATATCTCTACTTGTTTTTTCTATTAATTCGTTAAACTTGCAGCGGTTTTATCAACCTTAGAAACTATTCTATTACATGTCAGATCACGTTTCACAAACAGCATCTCCGCAACACAGCGATCACTCTGCCAAGCCATGGGGAGGAGGAACTAGTCCTTATAAGATCAGCTACGGAAAAATGATGATGTGGTTCTTCCTAATGTCGGATGCGTTCACGTTCTCCTCATTGTTGATTGCCTACGGATTCTACAGACATAAATTTGAAGACCTATGGCCAACGGCAGGTGATGTGTTTACACATTTCCCGTACTACCATGGTCACATTGAATTGCTCTACGTGGCATTCATGACATTCGTGCTTATTGCCAGCTCAGTAACCATGGTTTTGGCTGTAGAAGCGGGGCATAGGATGAAGAAAAAGAGTGTCTTGATATGGATGTTCCTAACAATAATTGGTGGTGGAATATTCGTTGGATCCCAAGCTTGGGAGTGGTACCACTTCATTCATGGAACAGAGCGTGGAGCTTATCTTTTAGAGGATGGTGTAAGCGTAATGCGACACAAACTAGACCCAACCACTTTCGAAGTAGTTGAAGGTACTTTCCTCGTTCCACAGAATGATAAGCTTGGATTCCGTGAAGTTTCCGGATCAGAAGCTACTGCTATGATTGCAACGGCAGAGCATATTCACGGGGCCAACTTAAAGCACAACGAATATGGAATACCGCTGTTCGCGGATTTCTTCTTCTTCATTACCGGTTTCCACGGATTTCACGTGTTCTCCGGAGTAGTGATCAACTTGATCATATTCCTGATGGCCATGGATGGTAAGTTTGAACGGACTGGCCATTACGAAATGGTTGAGAAGAGCGGGCTCTATTGGCACTTTGTAGACCTTGTGTGGGTATTCGTATTTACCTTCTTCTACCTACTGTAGGTGGTGAATAGTGATTAGAAAAAAACCAAAACTTTAGCATAAACTCGAAACTGACTCAACATGTTAAGAGACGACATTTACGAATACTCGTTAGACAGCCACCACAGTGATGAGGCGGGAAAGAAAATGCGCAAGAAGTTCTACTTCGTTTTGGCGTTGCTTTCCATTATTACGATTATCGAGGTTGCCATGGGAATGAAGTGGTCGCGCGATGAAAGCATGAAGATGATCCTTATGGTCAGCTTTATAGGTATGACCTTGGTCAAAGCCGGATACATCGTTTGGGTTTTCATGCACTTAGGTGACGAGAAGAAAAGCCTGCAGAGTACAGTGCTGTGGACGTACTTCATCCTGATCGGCTACTTCATCTTCGTTGCATTGGTGGAAGCTGTTTTTGTTGGTGAATGGAGACCAACTGTAGAAACCTTTATAGGGCTTTAAATCGATGGAATATACTGGGGGACCCAAGAAGGTCCTTCTGATCTTAACGATCTTATTTCTTCCTTCTGCAATCTACCTGTACATGATTCAGGGGGAGCACAATTTTGCGCACTTACCGTTACTCACAGTTACAGATGAGAATGGCGAAGAGTCGTATCGCACTATTGATTCATACGAATTCATTGATCAGAATGGAGATGTCTTCACACAAGAAAAGGTGGAAGGCAAAATTCATGTAGTGGATTTCTTCTTTACACGTTGCCCGAGCATCTGTCCGATTATGACAGAAAACATGAAGAACATCCATCGGAAGTTCACTCAGTATGAAGATTTTGCACTGATTTCACATACGGTTGATCCTCAATACGACACCACATTTGTATTGAAGAATTACGCAATGGAGCGTGATATCGACTTCGAAGACTGGCACTTCTTAACAGGAAGCAAGGACAGCATTTACGCCACCGCCTTTGAATATCTAAGTAGCGCAATGGAAGACCCAACCGCTCCCGGTGGTTTCTTGCACACAGAATATTTCGTTCTGATTGATAAAGAAGGAAGAATTAGAAGCCGCGAGGACGATAACGGCAACATCATTGGCGTTTATGACGGAACGAGCAAAGTTCAGGTTAACGCTCTTATTGATGACATTAAAGTGTTGATGGCCGAGTATCAACTTGAGTTAAAAAAGAACAACAAGAAAGAAGAGGATGAGTGACAAGGCTGTTTTTAGAAGTATTATTGCACTATCGGTTGTAGTTTTTCTTGTCATCGTGGTTCTTTACCAATTGCCCAAAGCGGAATCCATTCCAGCATGGGCACAATTGCTCCCTACACTAAACGCGTTCATTAATGGCACCTGTTCATTCTTGTTAATTGGTGCATTGGTTGCTATCAAAAAAGGAAATGTTGCCCTTCACAAAAAACTGAACGTTACCACCTTTGTGCTGTCATCAGCATTCTTGGTTTCGTACATCATCTTTCATTCCTATGGCGTAGAAACCAAGTATCCGGCAGATGCACCAGCACGACCGTTCTACCTATTCATCTTGCTTACGCATATCGTATTAGCCGCTGCAGTTTTGCCTCTTGTATTGATCTCCTTTTACTTTGGATTGAAGGGTAAAATTGAACAACACCGCAAGCTGGTGCGTTTCAGTTTTCCAATTTGGCTTTACGTTACCGTGACAGGAGTCATAGTGTATCTCATGATTTCGCCCTACTATAGCTTTTAGTATGAGTTCGATTACAAGACCTTTCAGAAACCGAATTGCAGTACTACTCACGTTAGTAGTAACGGCCTTGATGGTGGTATTCGTTTTCTGGCCAAGTACTGCAGAGGCACAATGCTCAATGTGTAGGGCTGTTGTAGGTTCAAACCTAGAAAGCGGTGATGGCGTTCGGGCTTCGGGCATTAACCATGCGATACTCTATCTCATGGCTGCGCCTTACATTTTGGCCATGATCGTGATTTACGGCATGTTTGGAGATAAGATCAGAGCTTGGGTAAAAGCTAAGTTGGCTTAGTCTCCAGAGATAATATCTCCAAGGAAGTCGCCACCTAATCCGGCAACACCTTTTCGTTCTCCCTTACCTCCACGTCTGGAAGCAACTGTGATTCTGTCGGCCAATCTGCTGAAGGGAAGGCTTTGTAGATAAACTTTGCCAGGCCCGCGAAGTACTGCTAAGAACAATCCCTCTCCGCCAAAGAGTGCATTCTTAAAACCGCCCACAAATTTGATGTCGTAGTCAACAGTTGGTGACAGTGCCACCAAGCACCCTGTGTCTACACGTAAGGATTCTCCAGCTTTAAGGTCACGTTCAATTACGGTTCCTCCGGCATGAACAAATGCCATTCCTTGTCCTTCTAACCGCTGAAGGATAAAACCTTCACCACCGAAAAGCCCAGCACCCAGTTTCTTGGTGAATGCAACTTCAATCTCCACGCCTCTTGCCGCACATAAAAAGCCATCCTTCTGGCAAAGGAAGCTGCCACCAATGGCTCCTAAATCCAATGGAATTATTTTTCCGGGGTAAGGTGCCGCAAATGATACATGCGACTTACCTGCACCTTGATGCATGAACGTAGTGATGAAGAAACTCTCACCGGTGATCATTCTTTTAAAGCCTTTGAAAAGACCGCCTCCAGTTCCAGTCTGCATTTCTATTCCATCCTCCATATACATCATGGCACCTGCCTCGGCTCGCACACCCTCTTGCGAATCGAGCTCAATCTCTACCATTTGCATATCATCTCCGTAAATCTTGTAGTCTATTTCGTCAGCCATTTCGTTTTTTGTTTGTCACCCCGCACTCGATGCGGGGTCTGGGTTATCCTGTTTAAAGATGCCGTTTCTCGAACGGCATGACAGACAACTGAGTCTGCCAATAGGTTGCCGCAAGTTAGTTTACAGCCTACATTAGCCCAAGAATTTTAACACCTATTAAGGAGATGGACATTTCGGCCATAGGCATCATTCCAGCACGTTACGCTTCAACCCGCTTTCCGGGTAAGCCGTTGGCTATGATTCATGGCAAACCAATGATTCAGCATGTCTACGAACGCTCTTCTCAAGCCGGTTTCGTATCAGTTGTTGTCGCTACTGATGACAATCGAATCAAAGAGGTAGTTGAGGGTTTTGGTGGTAAGGTGGTATTGACTTCACCTGATCACACAACAGGAACTGAGCGCTGCGCGGAAGCATTTAGTGCAACCGATTCGAGCGTAGATGTGATCGTCAATATCCAAGGAGATGAGCCGATGGTTGATCCAGAGCATCTTAATGATTTGATTGCCTGCTTCAAAGACGATTTCGTTGATGTAGCAACGCTCATCAGTGAAATGGATGCGTCTCAAATGGATGACCCAAATACGGTAAAGGTTGTGCAAGCGAAGGATGGTCGGGTGATGTATTTCAGTAGAAGCCCAATTCCGCACGACCGTGATGGAACGTACCAAATCACCCCTTTAAAGCACCTTGGAGTGTATGCATATCGCGCGTCTGTCTTGGAAAGATTGATTGAACTTCCCCCAACCAATCTTGAAAAAATTGAATCCTTAGAACAGCTCCGATGGTTGGAAAATGGGTACTCCATTCAGGGCGTAACCGTAGTGGATAATGGCATTTCTGTAGATACGCCTCAAGATTTGGCAAATCTTTTGGCAATATGGAAAGATTGAATCCGGGAGTATTCACAATTGATGATGAGACGCTTGGTTCCTCAGCGAGGCAAACCCAAAAACTGTCACTTCTAGTTGTTTCGCTGAGGAACGAAGCGTCTCGAATTTCCGGACAGGGGTTATTTAGCGAGTTTTCACTTTTCTAGGTGGATAGGTTCATTTTCAAGACTTGCGCAATTGCTTTGACCCCGTTATGACTTAACTTTGCAGCAATGACAACCGAACAACTCGGACATATCATTAAAGAAACACTGGTTCAGCACCGCTTTGTGGTGCTACCAGAAGTTGGCGCTTTTCTGCTTAGAAAGCTGCCTGCTCGGATTCATCCGGTTCACGATCGTATTGAACCACCAAAGGATGAGGTTCGCTTTAACGAGGCCATCAAAGACAATGATGGCTTGCTTGTTTCGAGAATAGCAAAACAAGACAGGAACCACTCCGATGCTGAATTAGAATTGAAAGGAATTGTTGCCAAAATCGAGTTTGATCTTGCCAATAAATCTCCAGTTGACTTTGGCCCATTGGGTATTCTGAAGAGGAACTACGATGGGAATTTAATCTTTACTCAAGCCGATTCAGCGGATGTTTGGCCAAGCCATTTTGGATTGAGTACGGTTAATCTCAAACCTCTTGAGGTTGAAAAGAAGGTGAACATTAAGCAGTTGGTTCCTTCTGGAAAGACGCTTGCAATTGAGTTCCCAGTAAAGAAAGCGCTAGGTTATGCCGCTGCATTGGGCCTGATGGTATCTATGGGCATTATTCCAATGACCAACGAGAATAACCGCAACATGGCGTCTATGTCGTTTGCTAGTTTCCTTGGCAGTCCGGTAGAAGCGAATTACACGCCTCGTTCCTTCCAGCCGTTGGAAGTTTCCGCTTCGTACATAAGTGAGGAACCTGTTTTGGTTTCTGAAAAACCCGTGGCTCCGGTAATCGAGGAAATTGCTGTTGAGGCACCTACCGAAGCAAAAATAGAAGCATCGCAGTTCTTCGTCATTGCTGGAGCATTCGATTCAAAGGCAAACGCTACGAAGCTTATCGATGACCTTGATTCTCGTGGTTTTGGTGGCATGTACGTTGGAAAGTTTGACAACAAGCACCTCGTTTCCTACGGGTCTTATTCTTCCTTAGCAGATGCGCGAGGAATGAAAGCTTCTGTTCAACTTGGAAACCCCGATGCATGGGTTTTAGCTGGACGTTGATCAACGATCAAACTTCTGAATCTCCTCCTTTTCCTGCCCTTAGTTTTCTGTAAATCTTAATGCCCAACATCATCATTGCAGCTAGCGCGATGAGGCCAACAAGACCGTAAACCCAACTCAGCATGTCTTTCAATACGACCAAGAAGACAATCGCAAAAAGGAAGAGCGTGGCCACTTCGTTCCACATTCTCAATTTCATGGAACTCCAATTCACGTCCCCCTTTCGAAGGTTATTTAGAATACGATGACACCCAATTTGATAAGCGAATAGCCCTGCAACAAAAATGAGTTTAAGCTGCATTGCTGGGACTAGAAGTAAGCCAGGGTTCAAGTAAAAAAGAGTACTTCCAAATACCAAGGCCAAAATTGATGACGGCCACGTGATAATGTACCACAGCCTCCACTCCATCAATTTATACTGAGTTTGAAGAATCGTTCGGTCAGGCTCGGGTTTTTTCTCCGCTTCAGCGTGATAAATGAAAAGACGCACGATGTAGAATAGGCCCGCAAACCACGTGATCACAAAAATGATGTGCAGCGCCTTTATATACTCATATGGCATGCGCCAAAGGTAGCGACTCTATTGGCTGGATCAGAAGTTCGCTTTCACACCAAGGTTGAATGCTCGGGGCATTCCGGGTCTAAGGCCAGCTGGTCTTCTGGCAACAACATAGGCTTCGTTGCTAATGTTGGTGATGTTTCCGAAAAAGGAAATGTACTTGTGAACGGCAAAGCTCGCGCTGGCATCCAGCACGAAATATGAATCCGTCTTTTCGTTGGATGGAATTGCCCCCTGGCCCGGTGCTGTTCTCATCTCACCCATGTATCGGCCACTAATGTTAATGCTGAATTTTCTATGCTCCAATCCCAAGCCGATGGTAAACTGATGGTTGGCCAAGTATGGAAATGCGTCTCCATCTGCAACGGTTCCCCAGCCTTCGAAATCACTTTCAAATCCATTTATGAAATGGGCATCGGTGTAGGTATAATTCGCGGAAAGCGGCAGTCTGAATCGACTTCTTTTCCAGTTAGATAACAGATCATAGGATATCTGAAACTCGATTCCTTTTGTCTGAACTTGGCCTCCATTGTACAGATCCGTAGAGCCAGCTCCACCAGAAGCGGCAAGATCGGCACCCAACAAATTGCTGTAATCGTTGAAGAAAAGCACCAACTCACCCGACAATGCATTTTTGGTGTACCTCGTTCCAATCTCGTAGTTAATACTCTCTTCGGGCTCAGTTTCATCCTTTGATCCAGGAGGTGCGAAGCCTTTGTGTACGCCACCAAAAACGCTGAAATATCTACTGAATTGATAATCAACTCCAATACCCGGAATCACCACATTAGTCGTATTGCTTCTTTCGGAAAGATCAACGCCTGTTCTAGTTGGGTCTTCCTTTCCATAATCCTTGCGGTCCAATACAATATGCTCGAATCGCACACCTGGCGAGATGGTGAATTTCCACACCTTCAATTTGTATTGAAGATATGACGCGATGGCATTGGCCGTTTCAACTCGATTGCTTTCTGTGCCTTCTTCTCCCGCCTTCGTTAGCATCATTACGCCATTGTTCATGGCATACTCATCAACCCACTGAAAACGATCTATTTGATCTTGATGAATTCGAAACCCAAGGTCGATGTCGTGCTTGACTTTTCCTGTTTCAAAGGTGAATCCGAGCACTGTCTGAACTCCTTGAGCGAAATAAGAACGGTTGTTTGCTTTTACAAAAAGCGCGTCTGCATTGGTGCTGGTTTGCCCTGTTAGAATATCGAACGCATCATTGAATTCACTTGGATTATCCAGTATCGCACCAATCTTATGTTTAGTTCCTGTGCTGTCCTGAACCTTATCCAGCTTGTACCAATTTCGGGCAAATTCAGAACGATATGCAGTTGTCGTCACATCAAACAACTTGGACAATCTCAAAATATGAGTTAACGATAGTTGCCACTGAGTCGTGTTCATTTCGTCCTTCTGAGAAGCCGCATATCTCCGATTGGGAGTAACATCAAAATCTTCCTGCGTCAATCCGAGGTAGGTTTCGTTTGAGTTCTCCCGAGTGTGGCCCACCTTGAAGGTTAGAGACTGGTAAACCTTGGCTTCTGCCTTAGTGTTAATTCTCAATTTTGCCACGTAATCTTGCTTGTGAAAACCTGTGTTTCCGCCTCCGTCAAGTTTCTTGAACCCGTTGGATCCATATTGAAACGTCTCAACTACGTATCCAAAATGTCGGTGGGCATTGCCCACCGTGGCATGCAAATTTCTCCCTCCAAAACTTCCAGCAAGAAGGTCGATTTTTCCAGCGAAGTTGGCCGGAATCTGGGTTGAGATCAAATTAATCGCCCCACCAGTAGTGTACGGCCCGTACTTTATTTGGCTAGCACCTTTCAAAATCTCGATGCCCTGCATTCTTCCAATAGTTGGGAAGTAATAGGCAGCTGGAGCGGCATAAGGAGCGGGAGCCATTAAAACCCCATCCTCCATAACAGTAATCTTCGAACTTCGTTCAGCACCCGTGCCTCTAAGTCCGATGTTTGGCCTCAGGCCAAAACCATCCTCCTCCTGTACATTAACACCTGGTACCGAACGCAACGTCCGGTTAATATCCGTGTAACTGAACTTGGCCATCTCCTTTGGAGAAATGTATTGAACAGAACCTGGAATTTCCTTCAATCCTTTTATTCCTCCGGTCATCACGGTTACTTCAGAAAGGTTACTGATTGATTCCTCAATCGAGAAATTCAATGAAACGGTACCACCGTCTGCAACGCTTACTTCCTGTTTTTGAGGAGTATACCCTATCGAAGAAAGAACCAACGTGTAACTTCCTGCAGGAACTTTGGTGATTCTATAGAATCCGTTTCCGTTGGTGGCAGCTCCCAAGCTCGTTTTTTCAAGGTAAACTGATACTCCAGGAACTGAGTTTAGGCTATCACTTTGGCTGACAATTCCCTCAATTATGCCTGTTTGTCCGAAAGACATGGACACAGCAAGTGCAAAAACTGTGATTGAACCGAAAAGCTTTTTCATGGAATTAGGAGTTTATTGTATTTCTTATTTAGACACTTTCTAAATAAGTCGCAAATCAACGCCACAACTAAGTTTTCAGCAATACCCAATGCAGGGTATATGGGCTCCTAAAATGAGGGTATAATCAATTCGGAAATGAACGTTGATGCGTTGATAACCCTGATTTTTTACGCTGTTTTGCCACGTATTATTCAAACTATATTTGCGCCCATGATTAAATGGTCTTTCAAACTATTGGCTTTTTGCTTGGTTACAAGCAGCCTACTTAGTTCTTGCATCTCTCGAAAAGAGATTTCTTATTTCCAGGATCTGGCCGGCTCTGATAGTACTGATATAATGGATATTGCCCAGTCGTATGAGGCGGTGATCCAGCCTGGCGACATCATTACCATTCACGTTTCTAGTTTAAGTAAGGAAGCAAGTAGCTTTTTCAATTCGGTAGATGAGATGGGGGACAAATTGGTGGCCAATACATACCTGGTTGGAGCCAATGGAAATATCGAAATGCCGCTAATCGGTCCAGTAAAAGTTGCAGGAAATACTTCGCAGGTTGCTAAGTATCTGGTTAAGAACAAGCTTGAGAAATACTTAATCGACCCAAGTGTTCGTGTTCGAATTAAGAACTTTAAAGTGACCGTTTTAGGTGAGGTTCAGCAACCTGGTATCTACACCATACCGAACGAAAAGGTAACCCTGATTGAGGCATTGGGCTTGGCAGGAGACTTGACCATTTTTGGAAAGCGGGTTAACGTTCTTTTGATAAGAGAGCAAAATGGAAAACGAATCTTTAAGCGTGTTGACCTAACTTCTCGGGAATTCTTTGCTTCCGAATTCTACTATTTGCATAGCAACGATATCATTTATGTAGAGCCTGGAAAAGGAAAAATCGCTAGTGCAGATGAGATGTACCGCATCCTGCCTATAGCAATCAGCGGAATCTCGATGATTGCTTTGATAATTAACGCAGCTCGAATTTTCTGATTTTTATCGAAAATCGACTAGGTAGTTGGATTATCAAATCCCGAACATAAGTCCGAAGGAGATTGTGTGCGGGTTAGCTTGAAAAATACTAGGAGTGTAGACGTCTTTCTTCACCCCTTTTATATTCTGGTATTGATATTCCACGAAGATGTTGCCATCGTGCAGAAACTCGTAGGACGTTCTAAACTCGACTGCGACCCTCTTCCACTCTACCGATTCCATAAACTTTAGGCCCTTTCCGTCTGCTCCAGTAGTGTAAGGAATCTCAGGTCCTTTCCGCGCATACACAAAGCCAACATCGGCTCTAAGTCTGCTCATCGGGCGGGATTTGATCCCAACGTAATACTCCTCCGAGTTATCGCCCAGATAATGCCCCATGTTGTAACTGTTGTTCTCAAAAGATGTGGTTGGAATATGATGTCGGTACACAATCGGATTGTTTCGTGTGTACTCCAAAATGAGTGATACCGATGCCTTGAATGGGTTTGTTAATCGCAAACCTGCTTTAAAACTCATCAAGTTGCTCTGCTTTGCAGGGTTGAACATATTTCCAAAACTGATCTCATCGATAAATACAGAGGCATACAAATGAAGATGCTTGATCTGCCGTGAAGACACGTTGAAAAACATTTGAGCATTCTGACCTCGGTTGTTGGCACCAACTCCACCACCGTTTGTTGAATGATCCAGTGCCTTATAAAAGAAGAATGGGATGAAGTAGGACGGATGCGGACTTTGGTCACTGTAAACCACCGAGTTCCCTACTGAAATATTCAACCTTTTGGTCGGTGTAACGGTGTACATATTAGCCGCCAAATACTTTGGCCGCATTACTTCTCGAACCCGGCTTCCATTGATATAGCTGTTTGTAGAGTCGAGCACATCGCTGGCCAACCAAGCATGAACGTATTCAAAGCTTAACCATTTCACTGGCCTCAGGCTTAGTTTAAGCTGACCAGGAGAAGGGCTTCTTCCTGAGAAAATATTGCTTCCGTTGTAGCCGTCTCCCCATTTAAAATTATCCTTAATCAAACCCAAAGTGGCCCATTTAAAGTTGAGGGTGATACCACCTCGCATTTCAGAAAAATCTCCAAGAAGCTTATTCGTGCCTTTGTAAACCGCGCCCGGCCTTTGGGTAATGTGTGTGGTTTCTGCAATTCTGCGTGTAACCTGATTGTCGCGCATGTTGGCATAAATTCCAACATACTTTGATAAGTAACCGTGAAACTCCGCCCCATAAAATCGGTGATAATTCAGTGCGGAATCATTAACCCAACCTTGTCCTCCAATAATCGGATTAACGCTAAACGTGAATAGTGAATCCTTGTAATAGAAAAGGTCCCAACGCTTGTCTCGCTTTCTCAGTGGAAAAACATCTCCTCGTTTCAGCCCTTTCCAGATAAAGTCGATGTCAGATTTATGTTCCGTTTTAGCGGTTCCTCTTATGGCGCCTTCTTTAATGAAATCCTGTAAATAGAAGTCCAATTCCTTTTGTTGCCGTTTGCTCAGTTCCTCCCGTTTAGCGTAGGCATCATTCAACTTTTTCGCGATGAAGTACCGTGAAAACGGTCGTATCGGTGTGTTGATGTCGATGACCTTAAGTGTGGCCATTTCATCTAAAAACTCATACACCGAAGTGTTGTTGATGTGATGGTAAACCTCTTGTCCGCTTGTTGTTAAGCCAAGGGAAAGAAGTAAGGCAAATAATACCGAAATCCTCATGCGGCCAAAGATAGAAGGATCGTTCGGTGCGTTTTTCAAATCATCTTGATGCTTTCCTTTGCGGCATGGAATTAACCGTTTTTTCAGATGAAAGCTTCATGAAGGAAGCATTGAAAGAAGCCCAAAAAGCCTTTGATCGGGATGAAGTTCCGGTAGGTGCCGTGGTCGTTTCAAAGAATAGAGTGATAGCCAGATCACACAACTTAACCGAGGCTTTAACAGATGTAACTGCTCATGCAGAAATGCAAGCCATCACGGCTGCTTCTGATTTTATTGGCGGGAAATATCTTAAAAACTGCACGATCTACGTTACGCTCGAACCTTGCCCAATGTGCGCAAGCGCGTTGTACTGGGCACAGGCCACCAAAGTGGTTTATGGTGCCAGTGATGAAAAGCGTGGCTTCTCCACAATCAGTAAGAAGTTGCTTCACCCAAAAACTCAAGTTGTAAGTGGAGTGATGGAAAACGAATGTGCTGAGCTAATGGTTGAATTCTTTCGGAAGAAGCGGGATTGAGTTCGTGACTTTTTAGGCACAAAAAAAGGGCTCCCACTTGGAGCCCTTTCAATTTCAATAAGTATCTGACCTATTATTAGTCAACCGCTACATCAGCGCTCAAGTTCAACACTTCAATCTCGTATGGAAGCTTAGATAGGCCTTCCATTACAACATCCTTGTCGGCTACGATCACGATATACATTTGGTCTGTTTTGATGTGCTTCTTCGCCAACTCGTTGATCTCTTCTTTCGTGATGCTCTCAAGCATATCCGCTTGCACCTCTGTAAAGTTCTTGTCAAGATCGTATCGAAGAATGTTCGCTAAAAATCCAGCTTTCTGGTATCCAGCTTCGTACTTCAACGCATCCTGCTGGCCAAGGGCCATCTTCGTGAACGTCAACTCGTCATCCGTAATTCCATTGTCGGCATAGTCGTTCAATTCCTTAAAGATCTCAACCAACGCACTGTCTGTGGCTCCAATCTTAAAGCTACCGCCAACGCCATAAGAACCTGGGAATCGAGAGCCACTGAATCGTGATCCTGTTCCGTATGTCCAAGCCTTGTCCTCTCTTAGGTTCAGGTTGATTCGGCTGTTGAAGTTTCCACCAACAGCGAAGTTCATTAGGCCTGCTTTGTAATACTCTCCTGTGAAGTCACGAGCCAAACTCATGTATCCAATTCGGATTTCACTCTGTGCAGCTTCCTTCTTATCCATCAAATAGATTTTTGTAGGTCCTGGCTCAGGTGTAGCTGGTGTCTCTGGATACGTAACTTCTTTCTGCTCCCAGCTTTGCATGAAAGCAAGCTTTGGTAGAATCTCATCTTGATCAACATCACCAACAATCACCATCTGACCGATGTTCGGTACAAATCGATTCTCGTAGAATTCCTGCACATCGGTAAGGCTAACATTTTCTAATGTGGAAGCGTTTCCAATGGTTGGAATAGCCATGATATGACCGGCTCCGTAAAGCACTTCTCTATATGCATTCGAAGCCAATACGCCTGCATCGGTTACCTGATTGGCGATTTCCTCCATTTGCTGGTTCTTCAGCCTGTTAAAGTCATCCGTAGTGAACTTCGGCTTCATCATTACTTCTTCTAGAAGCTCAAGACTCTTGTCCAAGTTCTTCTTCAGGCAACCCATGTTTACTACAATCTCTTCGTTTGCAGAGCTGATACTTATGGTAGACCCTAACTTCTCCAATTCATTTGAAAGCTCTTCGCTTGTGTACGTTTCGGTGGTTTCGCCCATCATGTTCGCAAACAAGTTGGCAATACCAGCTTTAGCAGGATCCTCAAAACGGTGTCCTGTAAGCAAAGCAACACGCACATTTACTTTAGGGATCTCGTCATTCTTCACACCGATCATTTCCAAGCCGTTGTCAAACTTCTCCTTCCAGTAATCTGGAACTTGAACAACTGGGCTAGTACCCGCAACAGGCTTTTGTGAACGGTCAAAGCCATCTTGCTCAGTCGTTGGCTTTATGTAAGACAACCCTTCGTATTGTGCATTATTGACTTCCATAGCTGTATCGCGAACCCAAACAAACGTGTCTTCGGTTGGCTTTAGGTTTGGCTGGCCTTTAGGGTAAGCAGACAAAATCACTGCTGGCTTATCCTTAACATACGTTTCGTAAACACGCATGATGTCTTCGGCTGTTACATCCAAGTAACGCTGAAGATCGTGCTGAATTGAATTCGGCTCATCCAACATATACTGATACTGAGAAAGCTGAGCAGCTTTACCAGAAACAGACTCCAAACCATTGATTACACCTGCTTCAAATGTTGATTTGAATCGTGTCAAGTCATCTTCATTCACGCCTCTTTCCTCAAATTCTTTCAGAGAAGCACGAATCATTTCTTCCATCTCAACCAATGTTTTTCCTGGGAAAGGAAGAACCGTTAGTGAAAACGTTCCGCCTAGTTCAGCACAAGGATGGAATACGCTTGCTTGAATAGCCGTCTGGCTTTTCTCGAAATTCTTGTAGAAGATGCTGTTTTTGCTTCCTCCCAAAATGTCGGATAGAATATCCAACGGTGCCTCATCCGCATGGAAGTTATGTACCGTTGGGTAGTTGAATTGAAGAAGTGGGAATCGGATGTTGTCCTCATAGCTAATGTACTTGTCCTCAGTGAGTGTAACTGGTGTTTTAGCCATTGGCTCAACTTCAGGTCCACGTGGAATCTGTCCGAAGTACTTCTTTACCATTTCCAAAGCGTGCTCTGGGCTTACGTCTCCAGCAATGGTCAAACTCGCGTTGTTCGGGCCGTACCATCTTAGGAAGAATTGCTTCAAATCATCCAATGTCGCATTATCAAGATCTTCTAGGTAACCGATAGTTGGCCAGCTGTAAGGGTGACCAGTAGGATAAAGTGCTTGTGCCACCTTCTCTCTAACCAAACCGTAAGGTCGGTTGTCGTAACGCTGACCTCTTTCGTTCTTAACTGTTCCTCTCTGAACTTCAAATTTCTCCTGAGTTACTGCATCAAGGAAGTATCCCATTCTATCAGCTTCAAGCCAAAGTGCCGTTTCCAATTGGTTGGATGGCATCGTCTCGAAATAGTTGGTTCTGTCGGAAGTTGTGGTTCCATTTAGGTCACCACCTGCTTCGCTTACCGTCTTGAAATGCTCCTCATCGGCTACGTTATCCGACCCTTGAAACATCATATGCTCAAAGAAGTGCGCGAAGCCAGAACGATAAGGCTCCTCACGTGCCGAACCTACGTGGTAAGTCACATCAATGTGAACAATCGGATCACTGTGATCCTCATGAACGATAACAGTTAAGCCGTTTTCCAATTGATACTTTACAAATGGGATTACAAGCTCATCACCAGTTTTGGTCACTTC
>JBLFWJ010000056.1:0-17641 GCA_047611425.1 Bacteroidia bacterium
AGAAGGCTTGAATTTAGTGAGCACAATCCCCTCAACAGCAGCTTCGTACTCTTTCATCGTTGGAGTTCTACCTAAAAAAGTAGACAACACTACAACTGGTGTTGATGACAATAAAGATTCGCCTTTTTTCTCATTAGAGTCTTTCACAACTCGCCCTTGGAATAAACGTGTTGAAGTAGCCATAACCGTATCGCCAGGGGCAGCCTTTTCTTGGTTACCCATACAAAGATTACAGCCTGGGCGTTCTAAATACATCTTGTTTTCGTACTTAGTTCGTGCCTCTGACTTTGGGTCATTGTCATCAAATACAAAGCCTGAGTACTTCTCCAATACTTCCCAATCGCCTTCGGCTTTAAGCTCATCAACAATATTATATGTTGGAGGTGCCACTATAAGCGGAGCCTTGAACTCCACCTTACCATATTGCGCTTCGATGTTCGTTAACATTTGAGCCAAAATCTTCATGTCTCCTTTGTGAACCATACAAGATCCCACGAATCCTAGGTCTACTTTCTTGGTACCACCATAAAAAGACAATGGTCTGATGACATCGTGCGTGTACCGCTTAGAAACATCGTCATTGTTTACATCAGGATCAGCAATCATTGGCTCTGCTATCTCGTCCAAATCAACAACAACCTCAGCATGATACTTGGCGTTGGCATCAGGCCTTAAAGCTGGCTTTTCTCCAGAATTAATTTCAGTAATTCTCTTATCAGCCTTATTGATTAATCCTTGAAGAACTTGCTTTTCATTGTCCATTCCCTTATCAATCATGATTTTGATACGGCCTTTTGCAATCTCTAATGATTCTATTAACGTATCATCTTCAGAAATACAGATAGAAGCTTTAGCCTTCATCTCAGCTGTCCAGTCGGTAAACGTAAAGGCTTGATCGGCTGTTAGAGTTCCAATATGGACCTCAATAATTCTTCCTTGGAATACGTTTTCTCCGCCAAATTGCTTTAGCATTTGGAGTTGCGTGGCATGAACTACGTCACGGAAATCCATGTAGCTTCTCATGTTTCCTTTAAACGTCACTTTTACCGACTGTGGAATTGGCATTGTAGCTTCTCCTGTAGCTAGTGCTAAAGCAACTGTTCCAGAGTCAGCACCAAACGCAACTCCTTTTGACATACGAGTGTGTGAATCGCCACCAATAATAATATCCCAATCACCTACAGTTATATCATTCAATACTTTGTGAATGACATCGGTCATGGCATGATACTGACCTTTAGGGTCACGAGCAGTAATTAAACCGAAGTCGTTCATAAACTTCATTAACCTTGGAATGTTAGCCTTTGACCTGTCATCCCAAACAGAAGCAGTGTGACAACCCGATTGGTAAGCACCATCAACAATTGGAGAAATTATCGTGGCCGCCATCATTTCTAATTCCTGCGAAGTCATTAATCCTGTGGTATCCTGAGAGCCCACGATATTTACTTCAACACGAGCATCAGAACCGGCATATAAGGTTTTACCCGGAGTATTTCCTACGGCATTTTTATTGAAGATTTTCTCTACTGCGGTTAAGCCCTGTCCTTCTACAGTCACTTCTTTGGAAGCAGCGTACACCTGAGGAACGTCAATACCTAAAATCTTCGAGGCAATTGTTTGTAGTTTTTTACCAAAAACAACAGCGTAAGATCCACCAGCTTTAATGAACTCCATTTTCTGTGGAGTCAATGCAGCAGAAATATCTTTCAATTCCTTTTCCCCGTTGTAAAGCTTCTTTTTCTTCGTGTTTATTGTCAGAACAGTTCCTGTTTTTACAGAATACTCTTCTTTCAATACTGCGTCTCCGTCTTCATTAACAACTGTTTTTCCATCTGCATCTTTCTGCTTCACCCAGTTTTTAAGGTCAATTCCGATACCTCCTGTCACACCTACTGTGGTTAAAAAAATTGGAGAAATTCCATTAGTCCCAGCAATTACCGGGGCGATATTGATAAATGGAACGTAAGGGCTTGATTCAACACCTGTCCATAAAGCCACATTATTTACACCAGACATTCTAGAAGAGCCAACTCCCATTGTTCCTTTGTCCGCTATCAACATTACCCTCTTATCTGGGTGCTGCTCCTTTAATGCCAAAAGTTTGTTTTGCATGTCTTTGTTGTGCTCAAACAAACACTGACCATGTAACTCACGGTCTGATCTGGAGTGAGCATCACCACCAGGTGAAAGCAAATCTGTAGAGATATCTCCAACACCTGCGATAAACGTAACCACCTCAATCTCTTCTTCTGGTTCCGACAATTGAGTGAAGAACTCAGCCTTGGCGTAACTTTCAATTAGCTCTTTAGCAATTGCGTTACCACTTTTGAAAGCTTTTTCTAAACGTGCTGTATCGGCTTCGTAAAGGAAGACCTGTGTCTTAAGAACCTTAGCGGCTTCCTTGGAAATATTGGCATCTTCACCAAGTGCAAAATCGAGAAGCACGTCAACAGAAGGCCCTCCTTTCATGTGAGACAACATCTCAAAAGCAAATTCAGTTGTAATCTCTTCAACAACCGCCTCGCCAAGAATTATCTCCTTCAAGAAATTAGCCTTTACACCTGCAGCGCTGGTTGTTCCAGGAAGAACATTATAAATGAAGAAATTAAGTGACTCTTTTCGATACGGATTGTTCAAATCTTTGATCTGACCAATAATCGCACTTAGCAACTCGTCACCATCAATAGGCTTCGGATGAAGACCTTGCGCCTTTCGTTCTTCAATCTCCTTTAGGTAGTCTTCGTATAAATTCATGTGATTCTGTTTTTTGGGTGACGGTGGATTTAATTTTTAAAGGATAGTTTAAGCAAGTAAGCCGTTCATATCCAAATCCAACACCATTTGTTAATTCATTAAAAGTCAGTGGTTGAAGACAATCAATTTGCCGACCTTTACAGAGATGAACATTGTCTCAATTCAGTTGTCCTTCTATGCAAAAGAACCGCATCAATTGGGTCTTTTTCAACCACTTTGTAAGGAATCTCGAAGGTACGGATTCGCATATCCAAAGTCAAGCTAATTAAGCGGTGGGTTTTTGCGAAATAATTACACAAAGCGAATACGAATGAGCAAAGACGTTCAACTTTATGTAGAGAATGTGAAAGTAGCCCTTTCATCTATCAGGACTCAGCTGTTGAGAGCGGTTCTCACGATGATGATTATTGCCATCGGAATATGTGCCCTTGTAGGTATTCTAACATCTATTGATGGGATTAAATCTTCATTGACCAGCCAATTTCAGTCGATGGGTGCGAATACATTCACCATTAGAAATAGAGGACAAAACATCCACATCGGCAAAAGAGGTAAGAGACCAAAAAACTATCGAAAGATTACATATCGGGAAGCTGTCCGTTTCAAGGATGAATTCACATTCACAAATGCCACGTCAATTAGTACTCGTGCATCTGGAGCCGCAACATTAAAACACGGTTCAGAAAAAACGCAGCCGAATATTTCTGTAATGGGCTGTGATGCTGAATACTTTGATTGTTCAGGATACGACTTCATCTATGGTCGGAACTTTTCAGGCACGGAGGAACGGTATGGAAGACCTGTGGTTGTGATCAGCAACAAAATAGCTGAGGTCTTATTTCCAACCATCAATGATCCAACTGGAAAGCTCGTTTCAGTAGGCGCTTCAAAGTACACGGTCATTGGAGTCTTACGGGATAAGGGAAGTAGTATGAGTTTCGGAGGAGACAAGATTTGTATGATTCCATTAACGAATGTCCGACAGCATTATTTGAGACGAAATGCCTCATTTACGTTGAGTGTCATGGCCAACAGCGTTCCTGAAATGGAAACAGCCATTTCAGAAGCCAAAGGGTTGTTTCGGGTTATTCGTCATGTGGAACCAAAGCACGAAACTAATTTTGAGGTTATACGAAGCGACAGTGTTTCACGAATGTTCTTAGAGAATGCCTACATCGTTGAGGTCACGGGAATCATCATTGCCTTGCTGGCTCTTATTGGGGCCGCTATCGGCTTAATGAACATTATGCTCGTTTCTGTCACCGAGCGAACAAGAGAGATTGGTGTGAGAAAGGCACTTGGTGCAACCAAGGAATTTATCAGACAACAGTTTCTTATTGAAGCGATTGTAATCTGTCAATTGGGCGGCCTACTTGGGATCGTACTTGGAATAGGAATTGGAAATGCTGTATCCATCTTTATAGGAGGTGGTTTCATCATACCTTGGGCATGGATTATTATTGCAGTTGTTGTTTGCGTGGTGGTAGGCCTTATTTCTGGTCTTTATCCAGCGATTAAAGCTTCGAAATTGGATCCGATTGAAAGCTTGCGGTTCGAGTGAGACTTTCTGGCAATCGGTAGATAATTCTACAATGTTTAGGATTCGACAAACCCCTTTGACTCAAAAGATGCACAGAGAATAAGAGGTCATAATGGATTCCCCTCTTTTGGCAATACTCAGAACCCCATCATGGTTCATTTCTCGACAAGCCGGTGAGCTAAAATCGATAATGGAAGATATTCCCATAAGCGATTCCTTCAATCTGAAGCACAAAAAAAGCCCGATGAAAATCATCGGGCTTAAATTATTTAGGACTGTTGACTCTTACAAGTCAGCAGAAACACCGTTTGCAATCTGAAGGCCATTACCTTCCCAAACTAGAGCAATTACTCTTAGGTGCTCAACGTTCCATCCTGGATTAAAATCGATAGAAAATTCTTTCTGAATAATCTGATCTTCCACGAAAGAAGTACCGATTGAAGAGCCTCTAATGTTGGCGTCATCTGCAGATGCTCTAATAATAGACTCATGCACCATATCGTAAACAGTACCATCAGTGCTATGTTGCTGATCTGCAATAACCTCATCTTCCAAAACCAATATTGAGATGCTGTGCGCACCACTAGTTGCCGCAAAGAACTTAGCAGCTGCAGTAATGATTATTACTCCGTTGTCAGCATCTATAGTACCCTCAACGGCAACCCCAACATTTGGCTCCATTGCAATAATAGAATTGATGTTACTTTCTGCAGCACTCTCATTTGGGTAGAAATCTTCCCAAACAGTATTTCCGCAAACATACATGTGAGGAATTCCTGTACTTCCGATTTCATCCTGAAACTGTTGACCAAAGTTCTCACCGATTGAAGTACTCAATGGACTCATCGCGTCTCCTTGCTGAGAAGAAAGGACTATTGCTTGATCTATGGTAAAGTTTGCACTAATGTGATTCTTAGTATCCTCACCGAATTCACCACACGGAGGGCACCAAGTAGCACCAGCATAAGGAAGTACCGCACGTTGGGTCTGCTCTACTGTAAGAGCACCACCTCCGCCACCTCCGCCATTGCCTCCACCAGAGCCAATAAAGTAGTCAGCTACGTACCCATCAGGCTGGTCGCAAGACTTAATTGAAATATAAGAATCTGCTCTTCCGTCTCCATTCTCATCTGGATACCAAGTACCTGGTTCGATACAAGAACCGTCATTTTCTTCAGCATCAATGTTGTAGTTACAAGCACTAGGATCTGTACATCCTTGCTGCTTTGTACAAGACTGAAAGCCAAATGCCAAAATGGCGGCAAACAATAAGAGTAATCTGTATTTCATGATAATATTTCTTTAGAAAAATCGATAATTCCCCCGAAGGTCTGAATTTTCCTTCAATTAGAGGTCTTCAAATATGCAATTAGGGGACTTTTTTAGATGAATATCACCCCTTAGACGCAAAAACCCCGGCCAGGTTGGCCAGGGTTTTCAAACTTTTCAAGATAAGTTGCTTATTCAGCAGCTACTTCAAACTCAAATTCAATCAATACATCCTTATGAAGTCTAACCTTCGCAGGGTATGTACCAACTGATTTGATAGGCTCTTTACCAATATCGACCTTCTTACGGTCAACATCAACTTTAAGAGACGCCTTGATAGCATCGGCAACTTGAATGTTATTGACAGACCCGAAGATCTTGCCTTCCTCACCAACCTTAGCTCCAACTAGGATCTTACCGTCAGTAATCTTCTTACCAATCTCAAGTGCCTCATCACGCTCCTTCGCTTCACGATGAGCTTTCTGACGCATATTTTCCTCTCTTACCTTCTTAGCGCTATCAGTTGCAAGAACTGCAGCTCCAGTTGGAATTAAGAAATTACGACCGAATCCGGCCTTTACTGTTACGAGGTCGTCCTTGTATCCAAGGTTCTCTACCTCTCTTTTAAGAATCACATCCATGATATCTTATTTCAATTGGTCAGCTACATAAGGCATCAACGCTAGGTGGCGTGCACGCTTAACAGCAGTACCCACTTTACGTTGAAACTTCAAAGACGTACCGGTCAATCTTCTCGGAAGAAGCTTTCCCTGTTCGTTGACGAAGCGTAGTAAATAATCTCCGTCCTTATAATCAATGTACTTAATGCCTAATTTCTTAAATCGGCAATATTTGTCACGCTTCACTTCCACCGCTGGTGGAGTCAGATAACGGATCTCTCCTTTTTTCTGTGCCATTATTCAGATCTGGATTATGCCTCTACTTCGGCTGATGATTTACCACTCTTGCGATTTTTTCTTTTCTCAGCCCATGCAACTGCATGCTTGTCGAGTTTTACTGTGAGGAATCGCATAATCCTCTCATCCCTTTTGAATTTGACTTCGTAGTCCGCAATTAAGGATGGATCTGCTTCAAACTCGAACAGATGATAAAAACCTGAAGATTTCTTATTGATAGGGTAAGCCAGCTTCTTCATGCCCCAACTTTCGTTGTTGACAATCTTAGCTTTCATATCCTTCTTCAGATATTTCTCATAATCCTTAACCGCTTCCTTCATCTGAGCTTCAGACAAAACGGGAGTTAAAATGAAAACGGTTTCGTAATGGTTCATGATTATTATTAAATAATTTATTTCCGCCCAAAAAGCGGAGCGCAAAAGTAAATATTTTCTCTTGTAGAAACAATGGGCTTGTAAAGCGATTATTATCAAGCTTCACCCCCCACAATTAAGGCAAGATCATACCTTTGTTTATCCAATTAAATTAGATGGAACATTACATCGTTTCTGCACGAAAGTACAGACCCTTGGTCTGGGAAGACGTGGTTGGTCAAAAGGCCATCACATCTACTTTGCAGCGCGCTATAGAAAACGACCATCTAGCTCAGGCATTTCTATTCTGCGGACCAAGAGGAGTGGGTAAAACCACTTGTGCTCGGATTCTGGCACGAGCTATCAATGAAGACGACCAAACTGATTCGAATGAGGATTTCTCATTCAACATATTTGAATTGGATGCTGCCTCTAATAATAAGGTAGAGGATATTCGACATTTAACCGACCAAGTGCGGTTTGCTCCGCAGAAGGGTAATTACAAGATTTACATCATTGATGAGGTTCACATGCTTAGCCAAGCGGCCTTCAATGCCTTCTTGAAAACTTTGGAAGAGCCACCTCCACACGCCATTTTCATTTTGGCGACAACGGAGAAGCACAAGATTATTCCAACTATTCTATCTCGGTGCCAGATTTTTGATTTCAAGAGAATCGGCATTAATGATATGGTGGAGCACTTGCAATTCGTTGCGGGTAAAGAAGGTGTAACTACAGAAGAATCTGCTCTGCATGTGATTGCTGAAAAGGCCGATGGCGCCATGCGCGATGCCCTTTCAACATTTGATCGATTGGTCACATTTGCTGGGGACAACCTTACTTATAAGGATGCGATTGCCAATCTGAATATTCTTGATCACGATTATTACTTCAAAACCACCGAGCAAATTTTGACCGGTGATGTTTCAGGAATTCTACTCACATTCAATGATGTGCTGGCCAATGGTTTCAACGGACATGATTTTATCAATGGTTTGGCCAACCATCTTAGAAACCTGCTTGTAACCAAGGATCCTGCAACTCAGAATCTACTTGAGGTTAGTGGAGCAGTTCTTAATAGGTACAAGGAGCAATCTGCAAGTTGCAGTGTTGCTAATTTGTTAAAGTCTTTGCGGATCACCAATCAAACGGACGTCCAATATCGCAATAGCAAGAACCAACGACTTTTGGTAGAGTTGGCGTTGATGCGACTCTGTGAACTTCATGGAGAATTGAGTGATCACATAGAGCAACCGCTCGAAAAAAAAAACACCAGTAGTCTCGTAGCAGAGCCTGTTGTTCAGATTGAAAAACCTCAGCCAGTTCCAGTTGAAACTCCAGTTGAGGAGCCTAAGCAGGAGTCCTCTCCAGAGCCAGTTCCCGTTGCAGTGCAGCCAAAAGTTGAAGCAACGGAACCTCAGAAAGTTGAGGTTCCGGCTGAAGAGCTTGCTGCTGATGTAACAACCGTACCAAAGGAGCCTACCAGTCCTACCCCAGCCCATGTTGAAGAAACAGAAGCGCCAAAGCCAAAAGTTAAATTAGAACGGAAACGTTCACGAGCAGGTGGGTTGATTAACATTGCTAATCTAGGAAGCACATCTAAGGAGGAAGAGGGTGGTAGTGAAAATGCCACTCCCGATTTATCGGAATCTTTTACAGAAGAAGAATTACTGAAAGTTTGGAAAGATCAGGCTCTCGAACTTTTTTCTGACCGGCCTTCACTCCGATCCACTTTAGACAAAAGTCGTCCTACTGTTAATGATGGAAATGTGATAGTCGTAAAGCTGGAAAATTCCGCACAAGTTGAGACACTTCGTGAGCATGGAACCGAAATGCTTGAGAATATCAGAAAAGCACTAAACAACTACACAATCACTTTAGAAACTGAAGTTGACAAAGTCATCAGTAGCAAGCAGGCGTTTACTTCCAAAGACAAATACGAAAAGCTTAAAGAAGAAAATCCAGATTTGGAAAAGCTCAAAGACCAACTAGGTTTAGACCTCGATTATTGAGCTCAAATTCATCGCGATTCACCATCTGATTTAGGTCGTTTTGGGCGCTTCGTTGGTGAAGGATCAAATCCTATTTTTGCATGACTTAAAAAATGAGCATGTCCGGATCAAAAATTACTGTTGAAGAAGAAGGTGTACTTAATGTACCTAACGACCCAATCATCCCTTTTATTGAGGGTGACGGAATTGGCCCGGATATTTGGGCAGCATCGAAAAAAGTTCTGGAAGCCGCTGTTGAAAAGGCTTACGGTGACGAACGAAAAATTGTTTGGAAAGAAGTACTTGCTGGTGAAAAAGCGTTTAATGCAACTGGCGAGTGGCTACCTAAAGAAACACTTGACGTAATAGATGAATATCTAATTGCAATCAAAGGACCATTAACAACGCCTGTTGGCGGTGGAATTCGATCATTAAATGTTGCGCTTCGACAGGAGCTTGATTTGTATGCTTGCCTTCGTCCGGTTCGTTGGTTCGAAGGTGTGCCTTCCCCAATGAAGCATCCTGAGTATGTTGACATGACAATTTTTCGTGAAAACACGGAAGACATCTACGCAGGAATCGAGTGGATGGCTGGTAGCGATGAAGTAAAAAAGGTGATTAAATTCTTCGAAGAGGAAATGGGCGTGAAGAACATTCGCTTTCCAGAATCTTCGTCAATTGGTGTTAAGCCAGTTTCTCTTGATGGGTCTGAACGTTTGATTAGAGCTGCTATTCAGTTCGCAGTTGATAATGGCAAGCCTAGTGTAACGCTTGTACACAAGGGGAATATCATGAAATTCACCGAAGGTGCTTTCAAGGATTGGGGATATGAATTGGCTGAACGTGAATTCCCAAATGACACGTTTACTTGGAACCAGTACGACAAGATTGCTGCTGAAAAAGGAACGGACGAAGCAAACCGCGCACAGGATGCAGCTTTGCTTGACGGCCAAGTATTAATCAAGGATAGCATTGCGGATGCATTTCTTCAGCAGATTCAATTGCGACCAAGAGAGTACTCTGTAATTGCAACCCTGAACTTAAACGGTGATTATTGCTCGGATGCATTGGCTGCCGCAGTTGGTGGAATTGGCATCGCACCAGGTGCTAATATCAATTACCTAACAGGCCACGCAATCTTTGAGGCAACTCACGGAACAGCACCTAAGTATGCTGGTCAGGATAAAGTAAATCCTAGTTCTGTCATCCTTTCTGGCGCAATGATGCTTGAGCACATGGGATGGAAGCACGCTGCCACTTTAATCTATAGTGGTATTGAAAAGTCAATCGAGAAGAAGCGAGTAACGTATGACTTCGAGCGATTGATGGAAGGTGCAACACTTTTGAAGTGTTCTGAATTCGGAGACGAGATTATCTCGAATATGTGATTCGATTAAATTGAAAACCAAGCCCCAATCGAGCAATCGGTTGGGGCTTTTTTTATGACGGAATACTCAAACTGAACCCACCCAACTTGGTCTCTCTCATGTAAGGGTAGAAATCGAGCATCTTTCCATCTGAGTGAACCTGCTGCATGCCTTTCCAAAAATCCACATTCAATAGATCTTGATGATCGGCAAGAAATGCTTTTCTCAATGGGCCAGCAGGAACCATAAATGCGGCAAGCTCCTCTGGAAACACATCATTGTCATTCACTGTGTACCAAGCTTCTCCACTGTACAACTGCTCCTCATTTCTTGCTTCTGGAATCCTTCTAAAATTGACCTGCTCCAAAAAGCACAATTCATCGTAATCGTAAAAGATCACCCGTCCATGACGGGTTACGCCAAAGTTCTTGAGTAAAAGATCACCTGGAAAAATATTAACCGCAGCCAGTTCCTTTATCGCATATCCATAATCAACTACAGCCCGTTCAGCTTTTCCCTCATCAACCACTTGCAGGTAGAGGTTTAAGGGTATCATCTTACGCTCCGTGAATAGATGATTGATCACCACCTCATCGCCATCAATATGAACAGTATTTCCACATTCGTTTAGTAATTCATCCAGCACCTCATCGGAAAATCGATCCTTTTTAAACCGAAGAAATTCAAACTCCTGCGCATCGGCCAATCGGCCAACACGATCATGCATAAACACCAACCGATAACAGTTAATCACTTGCTGTCGACTGACATTCTTAGGGGGCTTGAACTTGTCTCGAATAACCTTGAAAACCAAAGAGAATCCTCTAAGGGTGAACACAGACATCACCATCCCTTTCACACCTGGTGCGAATAAAAATTGTTCTTCGGTGCCATCCAAATGCTCAAAAATTTCTTTGTACAGGACCGTCTTCGCGTGTCGATCAAAACCGAGACTGGCAAACAACTCGCTCGATTTCTTGTGGTTCATGAGCGGCTTTAGGAATTGTACCAAATCCACTGGATTAGTACAGTCCACGAAAAAGTATGAACGCGTAAAACTGAACACGATTGAAATCTCTGGTCTAGTGAGTAGGATAGTATCTACGCTTACCCCATCCTCGCCTTGCAGTAAGGAAACCACGATTGGAATGTGCACATTTCCCTTGCTCATCCGGCCAACCATGTAGGCTCCTTTATTTCTATAGAAAACGGGACGAACCATGTCGACATGATCAACGTCCACCTTGCCAAAACGCTCTTTTAAATGGACAAGAATTTGCTGTCCGATCCTTTCAACATCACCTTCAATATCTTTGAACTTAAACTTGAAATCGTACGCTTTTAAAATCTTGTGTAAAATGATGTTGACGTGATCATTTCCCAGATAAAACCGTTTGTAAATCGGCACTTCCGGTATGCTGAAAATTACCTTTCTGTCGAAGTCGATGAATTCAATATCGGAATCAATCCGCTCGGTGTCGAACATCTTCCGCATCACAGAGTTGAAGAATGTCTCAATAATAGGCCCTTCCCTTCTATCCTTTATCAATTCATAGAACTCGGACTTAAGCTTTCTCCACGTCAAGTGAAATTGAACATCATCACCAAGTAAATCCTTGGCAAGATCCACCGCTTGCCGTACTTCCTTTTTGTACAAATCGAGTCGCTCATGCGATGCTATTGTTATAGCTGTCCAATCCCGATTTGCAAATCGTTCGCTAGCGCCTCTAGTAAGAACCATGAAATGAGCATTGAATGCCTCAAACTCATACAAAATTCCTTTGGCTGTTTTTTGTATTAGCTTTTTACTGGCCATTCTTCACTTCGTGTAATGAAAATCAAAGGAAACAACATCTTCCGAAAATTGATGCGTTGTAATCAATGTTCCTGCAGTTGTATATTCTTGGATCATATTTGAAGATGAAGAAAGCAATACTCCTCGATCAGTGTCAAATTTCAAACCTGTGGATACAACACTGGGAACAATGAAATTCAAGAAATTAGGTAAGAACGTGTATGCATAAATTCCATCTGACTGGGCAATAAAATAGGTGTTTCCATTGCTCTTAACCGCATCGATTACTGAGCCAGGCTCCAACGTTCTCGGCTCCCAAATCACATTCTCGAAATATGAATACTGGAACACTCTCGCCTGGCCATTATCGTTTCCAAAAATGAGAACGCTTTCTTCATTAAAAGGGCAGATTGATACTACATCCATAGGCACTTCCAACAAATTCTGCAATGCCATACTTGCTCGATTATAATGGGCCATAAAGTAATTTGTAGTTCCTGATTGAACCTGTTCCACCAGTAGGTGTTCTCCTGCAACAATCAACTCTTCCGGTCGATATGTTGCCGAAATTTCCTTATTCACGATTAGACTGCCAAAATCGTTGTATCCTAGAATAACGTGGTTGTAGCCAGAAATTAAAACATCACTTCCATCACAAGTAGCACCGGAAAAAGCAGGTGCTGGGGGTTGACCAGGCGAAGTGGTCTCCCAAACTAACCCTCCATTTAAAAGGTCAATGGATGAAACTTTTCCATCAATGTCACCAACAACAATAGCCTGATCATTTCGATTGTTTACACATACTTCCCCTCCGTCATGATTTAACACAGATAAAGGTGATACCAGTCCCATAGAGTCAACCCTATGTAACGCTGCACTTCCAGAGTTCGTCAACGCTACTATCGATCTTCTGTTCTTTGGGAATGCAATCAAATGCACAGAAACAAAGGCCAAACTTTGATTGACACCATCGGATGCTCTAACGTTAATTGAGTAAGTACCTGTCTCTAAGTATTTATCTTCCAAAATAATTGACAGAATTCCAGAATACGATGCGGATCCAGGAACCGCGGATGCTGAAGTGGACGAAAGACGGCCTTCACTGTCTAACAACTTAACACCCACCGACTCCAACAAAATATTATCCGTTGCTTCAAAACCGACACGAATTGTGTCTTTCACGTGATAAGTGGCGCCATCACTTGGGAAATTAACGGTTACCTCCGGCCTAAGCTCATCTTCCTTTTTACAGGAATTTATACCCACAAGCAAAATGCCAATGACTAGGATCACGCTAATATTCCAACGGTTTGAAATCACTTTACGAAAGTAACCAGCAACTCAGTCAGAACTAGTATCACAACTTACATTTTAGACCAAAATTGAATCTTCGTGAATAACTTTTCATCGTGAGATCGGTTAGCATCACGGCCAAAAAAGGGTTATTTTGTTTTCATTGTCTCAAATTAGAGCAAAAGATTAAAATGGATCTTTCAGAAAACGATAAAAGTAAGAGGGCACACGCACGGCAGAAGGAAAAGGTAAAGATTCATTACCGCCAGAAAGTTAAGTTGAAACAGCGTGCTTCAGTTTGGGTTCGTTTAAAAAAGTACGTTGGTAAAAATCGAAAGATGCTAACCGTATCAATACTTCTTGTGGTAGGATTGATTATCGCCATGACCAGTATTTTCTTAACGGTCAAACAAAAAAGCGACAGACACAAGGATCTTATGGAACAGAAGTTTACAGCACCAGCTAGCTAATCAATAACAATGGCAGAGACAACAACCAAGCGAAAAGCATTCCCGCCAAAAAAATCGGCAAATCCTATGATGGGACTTGAGGCTGGAAAAGTACCTCCTCATGCAGCCGATCTTGAAGAAGCAGTATTAGGTGCTTTGATGCTTGAAAAGGATGCACTTACTGACGTGATTCAGATTCTACGACCTGAGAGTTTCTATCGGCAAGAACATGTTCATATTTATGAAGCCATCCAGCAACTTTTTCAAGAATCCGAACCAATTGATATCCTGTCAGTAACCAACCATTTAAAGAAGACTGGAAAACTGGATTTGGTAGGTGGACCGTATTATATCTCACAACTCACGAATCGTGTGGCGTCTTCTGCCAATGCAGAATATCACGCTAGAATTATTGCCCAAAAGCACATTCAGCGTGAATTGATACGAGTATCTGGAGAGATTTATCATGATGCATTTGAGGATACTACAGATGTGTTCGACCTGTTGGATCGTGCCGAACAGAACCTTTTCGCAGTTACTGAGGGAAACATCCGGAAGGATGTTGATGAGATGAAATCATTGATAGCACGGGCCGTAGAAGACATCGAAAAAGCTGGTCTTCAGGAAAGTGGTGTTCGAGGTGTACCAAGCGGTTTCGTTGAACTTGATCGTGTTACTGCCGGTTGGCAAAAGCAGGATCTTCTGATTATTGCAGCTCGTCCGGGTATGGGTAAAACCTCGTTTGTACTGTCAATGGCCAGAAATATGGCAGTCGATCACAATCGACCGATTGCTGTATTCTCTTTAGAGATGTCGGCCCTACAGCTTACAAATAGATTGATTGCCTCTGAGACAGAACTGTCAGCATCAAAACTGAGAGAAGGAAGTCTGGAGCCACACGAGTGGGAACAATTGAATTCAAAACTACATAAGCTTTCACAAGCCCCTATTTATATAGATGACACTCCGTCTCTTTCGGTGTTCGAATTGAGGGCAAAGTGTAGAAGATTGAAGGCTCAACATAATATTGAGCTGATCATGGTAGATTACTTGCAACTGATGACCGCAGGTGGAGACAATAAAAACGGGGGAAATCGCGAGCAAGAGATTAGTATGATTAGTCGGTCGCTAAAGAGTATTGGAAAGGAGTTGGATATACCTGTTGTCTGTCTATCTCAGTTGAGTAGAAACGTGGAGACCAGAGGAGGTGTCAAGCGACCGATGCTTTCTGACCTTCGTGAATCTGGAGCGATTGAGCAAGATGCGGATATGGTAATGTTTATCTACCGACCCGAATATTACGGACTAGAAGAAACCGAAACTGGCATGCCTACGGCAGGTTATGCTGAACTGATTATTGCCAAGCACAGAAATGGTGCACTAAAAGATGTACCACTTCGTTTCATTGGCAACTTGGCTAAATTCACCGACTGGGAAAGCCACGATTTCGACCTTGGTGGAGCAATGCCCTTATCTAATGAATTTGAAGGTGGTGGTGGTCAGGCGACCCGAACCATGCCTTCTAAGATGAATGATGACGATGAAACTGCCCCATTCTAAAATGATTAAGAGTCTGTTTTTTACGTTAATGATTCTTGTGTTTTCTGCAGGATCTTCGTTCGCGTCTTACATTCTGATTCCGATGGATGATTCTCAACAGAATCATCTTAAGGCTTACGGAGTTGCTTATTGGATTCTAGAGAGAAATGCCACGGTAGATTGGCTACTGAACTATCGCGGAGGTAGCTTTATGATAAAATACGTTCGGGAGATCGAATCCGAGTGTGTAATTCGAGGGGTTAGTTTCGAGATTATAGCTGATGTACAATCAACTTCCATCCTTCAGGAAATTGCAGACCCAGAGGCAAACATGGATGTTGCCAAACTTGAGAAATACCCGAAAGTTGCGGTTTACAGCCCTAAGAATAAGCAACCCTGGGATGACGCTGTAACACTTGTACTAACCTATGCTGAGGTTCCTTATGATGTTGTTTATGACGATGAAGTGCTGAATGGAGAATTACTGAAGTACGATTGGCTACACCTTCATCACGAAGATTTCACAGGCCAGTACGGCAAGTTCTATAGAATGTACAAGAATGCCGATTGGTATAAGAATCAAGTCACGTACTCAGAAGACCTAGCTAGAAAAAACGGCTTCAGCAAAGTCTCTCAGCTGAAACTGGCTGTTGCCACTAAAATCAAAGAATACGCGGCTGGGGGTGGATTCCTCTTTGCCATGTGCTCAGGCACCGACTCTTACGACATTGGGCTAGCAGCCCATAATACCGACATCTGCGAAACAATGTTCGACCACGACCCATCAACAACAGGTTATAACGATCAGCTTGATTTCAACAACACTATTGCATTTCACGACTTCAAACTTTCTACTAATCCCAACGAATACGAGTTTTCCGAAATTGATGCGACTAGACATCGCAGCAAAAAAGTGACGCGAACTACCGACTTCTTCACCTTATTCGAATTCAGTGCAAAATGGGATCCCGTTCCAACTATGCTTTGTCAAAATCATGAGCAAATAGTTAGAGGATTCATGGGTCAAACCACCTCTTTCCGAAAGCAATTCATCAAGCCAGAAGTTTTGATTATGGGTGAAAACAAAGCTGCACACGAAGCGCGCTATATTCATGGAACAGTTGGCAATGGACAATGGACATTCTATGGTGGTCACGACCCCGAGGATTACCAGCACATGGTTGGCGACCCACCTACCGACCTGAATCTTCACCCCAATTCCCCAGGGTACAGGCTCATATTGAACAATATCTTGTTCCCTGCTGCTAAAAAGAAAAAACAGAAGACTTGATAGATCAATGACTGAGGAACGGGCTCAAACTCTCAGTCCAAGAACACCCAGTTAACTCCAAACTTGATGGCCATATCATTTCCTGGATAATGCAAGTGATTGTAATAAGTATTACCCATAAGGCCAGCATTCCAATGCTTCACCATGAAGAAAAAACTCAGTTTCTTTCTTCTAAAAGAGATCCAAGCATCCAAGTATGGATAATTCCCTATTTTTTTCTCGCTCGATCGATTAAACTCGGCTAGGGCTGGGATATACCCGTATGCTTCAAATTCGGTGTAGAACCAAACATCCATACCAACCTGAAGCTTCAGTCTCCTTTTAAAAAGTCGATTCTCATAATACAATGAAGCCCGTCCATTAAAAAGAGGGACACTTATCGCATCTCCACTCAGTAAGTAGGAAATCTTTCCATTTACATCAAAATGAATCCAGCGCCAATTCAGTTTCTGGTCCAGCTTAAGATTAATCAATTGCTGCACATCTGCTGCTTGTTTAGGCAACCACGTAGTGTCGAAATAGATGTAATTGCCTAAAACCTGATAATCGAATTCAATATTCGTTCGCCACTTCTCGTTCGCCACATTTAGCCCAATTGACAAATTAGACTGCTTTCCAAAAGTATTCGACCACTTAAAGTGGTTGGATGAATAGCTCTGATACTTCCAACCTGGTTCGGTCAGGGCAAAGCGAGCCTTAGGTCCAAACTGCCAGTCTTCCAGTGACACGGGAATCTCTGCATTTACAGCAATATCACCCTGATTGTAGCCCAGTAGCCAAACCTCAGCATCTGCATTTAATCGCACCTTTCCTCTAATATTCAAGTTAATCTTACCCCCAACAGAAACGTTTTGGTTATCCAACCCCAAAGTATCGGAGGTTACCCTATTGAATTCATGGGCAGCGTACGCATAAATTCTTGGCTTGTGCATCGAATCATTCAACGACCGAACAAATTGAACTCCCAACTCATTTCTAAACCTCAACATGTATGTCGAATCCAGTGTAATGGAATCCACATATGTATTTTCATAGAAATTGGTATCCGGAATATCTTCATAGACCCAAGTCTTTTGATCA
>JBLFWJ010000057.1:0-17624 GCA_047611425.1 Bacteroidia bacterium
ATAAGTGCTATTCAGGATTCGTTGCAAATGATTTCTGATTTAGGTGCCCCCGTGATTGCGGTTACGCCTCAAATGGATGAGTATGTGATGAAGACTGTTCGAAAGACGAAGGCTTCATTTACAATTATTCCAGATGAAGGACATCGAATTATGGATAAATGGAAGGTGACCTTTACGATGGATGCCAAGACACAGAAACGATATATGCCCTATGGAATTCGCGTTAATGTAAATGCGGGGAATGAGGATAGCACATTACCGGTACCGGCCACCTACATAGTAGGTACCGATGGTAGGATTACTGGCTCGTATTTCGACCCTAATTACAAGGAACGAATGCCAGTGAAGGATATGCTGACGGTTCTGGAATCAATCCAGAAATAGACCTCAGTCCTTCTTATTCTTTATCGCTGCGAGATACTTGGTCAATTCTTCCTTCACGTATGGCGCAAGGATGAACAATCCGATCATGTTCGGAACCATCATGGCAAAGATCATGGCATCGGAGAAATCAAGTACGCTTCCCATTTTTGAAGCAGCTCCAACCACCACGAAAAGACAGAATAGAATCTTGTAGATGATCTCGTTTCGGCTAGACTTTCCAAAAAGGTACGTCCATGATTGAAGACCGTAGTACGACCATGAGATCATGGTTGAAAACGCAAACAACACAACAGCTATCGTTAGAATTATTGAGAAGTGTGGAATGGCACTCTCGAAAATGTGATTCGTTAATCCAACTCCAGACAGGACCGAACCATCAGCGAAAACTGCGTTACCGCCAGCATCTCCATAGGTAAATGCTCCTTCAATATTGAAGATGACAATTACCAAGGCGGTCATCGTACAGATTACAACTGTGTCGATAAATGGCTCAAGCAATGCAACGATACCTTCGGAAGCTGCATGCTTTGTTTTTACTGCTGAGTGGGCTATTGCAGCGGAACCGATACCTGCCTCATTGGAAAATGCTGCTCTTCTAAAACCTTGAATCAGAACTCCCAGTGCTCCACCGGCAATTCCTATTCCCGTGAATGCTCCATTAAAAATTGCAGCTATTGCCGCTGGCACATGCTGTGCGTTCATAAAGATGATGATCAGCGCAGCGCCAACATAGATTACAGCCATGAACGGAACAATCTTCTCTGTGACTTTAGCAATCCTTTGAATTCCCCCCAGGATTACAATACCAACTAAAATCGCCAAAACTATTCCGAATAAGGTGCCGCCATAAGCAGATTCGATACCGGCAGAAGAAAGGAATATCTCTGCTGCTTGATTGGCTTGAAACATATTACCTCCACCGAAGGATCCGCCTACACACATGATTGCAAATAGGATTGCCAAGACCTTTCCTAGGCCAGCCATTTTCTTTTCAGAAAGTCCCTTGGATAGATAATACATCGGGCCTCCATAAACTCTTCCATTCTCATCAATCTCACGGAAACGTACACCAAGTGTACATTCTACAAACTTGGAAGACATACCAAGCAAACCGGCAAGTATCATCCAGAACGTTGCTCCTGGACCACCGATTGCAATCGCAACGGCAACCCCAGCAATGTTTCCTAATCCAACAGTTGCGGACAACGCTGCAGTCAAAGCTTGGAAGTGATTTACTTCTCCTTCCGCACCCTCAATTCGAATGGTATCCATCTCATCGCCATCAACGATGTTCAGATCAGATGGCATTTCTTCAACATGCTCGTATTTACCTCGAACCGTATTGATGGCAATTTTGAAAAGTCTAATTCCCGGTGCCTTGAAAATGACCGTGAAATAAAGTGCTCCTAAAATCAGTGGAAACAGAACCCAAAACACTTTAATGTCATCAGTAAAAGGGATCTGATAAAAAATCAAACCAACAAACCAACCTGTTGCTTGGCCGAAGTAGTAATCGATCTTCTGATCCAGTCCGCCTTCTTGAGCGAATGTTAGAATTGGTAGAACGAGTGCAGATAGAAATAGAAAAAACCTCTTCATGAAATATGGGTTAGTTGATAGGTAACAAAAGTCTAAAAATTGGTGAGACTGTGGACATGCACATTTCGGAGCGAATGAATGAGATTCTTCACTTCGCTTTGCTCCGTTCTGAATGACGGTTATTGGGTCATCCCTTTGAGTTGATTCTCCATGATTACTATGCCTTCAGTAAAGGAATGTGGCTCGTATCCCAATTCTTTACGGGCCTTTTCGATTATGAATCCAGTGCGTGGTGGCCGTTTTGCTGGTTGTCCCAGTGCATCTGATTTGGTAGGATTGATGAGGGTTTTGTCCAAGCCATAATGATCGGCAACAGTAGTAATCAAACCTAAAATGCTGTCGGTGTCTTCACCTGAAATATTAAAAACCCCATTTGCTTTTTGCTTTGATGCAAGAATGCATCCTTGGGCCAAATCTTCCGCCAAAGTGGGACTTCGAAATTGGTCATCAACTACATTGATGTTCTTCCCTTGTTCCAATTCGCCCTTGGCCCAAAGCACGAAATTGCTTCGGCTCATATTGTCTACGACCCCATAGACAAGTACCGTTCGGCATATTGCCCATTCCAGTTCGCTGGCCATTACAATCTCTTCGCCTTTCAATTTTGAAAGACCGTAATAACTCACTGGGTTCGGAACTGCATCTTCTTCATACGGGCCATCTTTGCCATCAAATATGAAATCTGTGGACAGATGAACAAGATGTGCACCGACAGCCTCGGCCGCATCAACAATATTCTGAACCGCTGTCACATTGGCCAAATCACAACCTTCTCGGTCGGTTTCGCAAGCATCGACATTTGTCATTGCTGCTCCATGAATTATCCTGTCTGGTTTAAATTGAGTGACAATAGCCATGACATTATCATGATCCGTTATGTCCATTGAAGAATACTCGTAGCCTTCGTGATCAATCAAACGGTTTTCACCCCGGGCAGTTGCAATCAATTCCACTTCAGGGTCAGCCTTAAGAGCGTAGACCATTTTCTGGCCTAAAAGACCGTTGCTTCCAGTAATCAGTATTCTCATCAATAATTGAAATTGGATGGGTTCATTCCTGACTTATATGCTTAGCGAGGCTTTCATTTCTTCAATTTGAATATGGTCGCCTCATACAAACAACTTGATATTGGCTTCTAGCTTAGCATCTGCGGATGGATTGAATTCGTAGTTACCTGCGCTCGATTTGAACCCGATAATATTGGCACCAAATCGCTTACGAATATCCAAGGAAGAGATGCTTTTACCTAAGAATTCCTTCGGCAAATTGTTTGAATTAATCTCTTCTAAATGAACCTTAGAAGTAGCCTGTCCGGTTAGGATATCCATAAATTCAACTACATCTGGCTTAACTACAAGTTGCGCCATGTGAGCTCCTCCAACCTTATCAGGCATAATTACATTTGATACTCCGGCATGGCGCAATTTAGAGTCTGAGTTCTCTTCGCTTGCTCGGCTAATGATCTTGATCTTGGGGTTCAGGACTCGAGCTGAAAGTGTCACAAACAAATTGTCGGCATCATTTGGAAGTGTAGTGATCAAAGCCTTTGCTGTCTTCAAGCCAGCATCAATAAGTGTCTTATCCACGCTAGCATCTCCTTCAAAATAGAGGAACGATTCCTCGTCTTTTATTTTAGCAATCATCTCAGGATTCTTCTCCACAACGACCACGGTTTCATTGTGATCAGGTAGGGTTTTTACAGCCTGACGACCGTTTCTACCATACCCACAAATAATCGTGTGTCCTTCTAGTTTTGAGATGTTTCTGACCACTCTGTACTGATATAGATATTGTTCCAATTCGCCATCGACAACGTAGCGGGTAATCTGTGAAATAGCATAAGCAAATGTACCAAAACTGGTCAGGATCAATCCGACCGTAAACATCCTTCCGGCACTTGAAAGGGGCTGTACTTCACTAAATCCTACGGTTGAAATTGTGATAACGGTCATGTAAACCGCCTCTTCAAAAGAGTATCCTTCTATGAAGGAGTAACCACCAATACCGATTACAAAAATGCTGGCAAGTAGTATAAATGGATAATAGATTGTATTGCTTCGTCTACGCGCAGCATTGAATCCTATAAGTCCCAAACGCTGGATCTTTTACTACCCCAAAGCAGCTTTACGTATTCCTTGTGCTCCAAGATGAATGAGAAAACAAAGTAAAGGATGACCGGTGATCCGAACGTGAAAAAGGACACATAAATGAAATACATCCGAATGGTAGAACTTCGAAATCCCAGCTTGTCGCCAAGCCAAGCACAGACTCCAAAAATTTGTACTTCAAAAAGTGAGACCAATCTTTCCATTGCGTAATAGGTGGTTTATCCTTGCTTCAAAATGGCTGAACCAATGGCACAATTTACGCAATTTCTTGGCTGGCAATAATGACCATGAAGTTGGATTAAAGCTTGAGATTTAAAGGCTGTATTGGGTTTGTAGCCCACGTCTTCAAATTTTAATGTAACTGAATTAGATTCAGAATTGAGTTTCTTTAGTACTTCAACCCAGTTCTCTTTTAGATTAAAATCGCTTCGCTGATCTGCAAGAAAAACAGCAAACGGCACAATTGAATTAATCAGAATTCCTCGCCAAGCCATTTCTCCAAAGTTCTTTTTTCGAGTCTTGGATTCTTTGCCAAAAACATGATGGGTGTCCCAATAAGTGGAAGCACAAACCTCGTTTCCTTTCAGATGTTCGGATGAATTCTCTACGAAATTTCCAATTAAAGGAAATCGATTATGGATTGTTGCTGCCAACTGAGCGATTCTAATAGATGGGAAATTGGATGGTCTTAACCGGAGGAATTTCCACCGTGAAGGATCCATCGAATCGAGGTTGAATTTTGCCTTGAGGAAGTCATATTCAGTCTTCAGCTGAGCCTGATATTCGTCTTTTGGAGAATCGAACATCCCCGCCTGACCGAACAAAATCGCTTCCAACTGATGCAGGTTTCCAGCATGTTTCGCAAGGACTTTCCATGGAACACTTCGGGCTAAAACCTCGAACGCATCTGCATTCACTTTTTGGCCGAACCCAACCGCAAGCCTCACCCAAAACACTTGCTCCAAATCACCATTAAGTGTTTCTGACAACTTCTGTATTGCAGCTGAACGATGCGACAGCCGTTCAATCATCATTCTTTCCAGCCAATTATCTCGAACGAGTTCCCTCGATTCCATAAAGGCTGATCCACAGGGCAATCCTTTTTTAGCATTCACCAATTTCGAATAACGCGAAAGCAGCTGATCTGACACAAAATTCTTTAACTCCAAAGTGGGACAATTCAGATCTAATCGATCATCAAGATTATTCTCGTAGACCACATGCAAAATCAGCCGTTCGTAATTGGGATCTGTTTCATGTCCATGTAAAATGAAGTCGGATGTTTTGACATGAATCTCGACATTTCCAGCCCAGATTGTCTCGCCAATTTTCAGCTTCGCCTCTAAAAAGTCAGGGCCAGCATTCGGATTTAGCATTCCTGGGTGCAAGACTTCAATGTCTTGTCCTTCAGTTGTTCTCAACGTTGGCGTTGAAAACAGCTTGAATTGCCAGATATGGTGCAGAAGTGCTTCTCGCAAGGTTGCTTCGTTGTTGAGCCGAAGGTAACAAACGAAGTTTTGAAATTAACCGGAAATCATATCTATGCCGACCAACTCTTTTAAAGAAGGTCTGCCTTTTCCAAAAGACCGGCCATCTGTTGCTGCAACTCTAAAGCTTTTTCTCTAGCTACTTCTGCAAAATCCTCTTCAGAACTGGCGTAGATTATTCCTCTGGAAGAATTAATCAGCAAGCCGCAAGTCGAATTCAAACCATATTCGGCAATTGCGTTGAGGTCTCCTCCTTGCGCCCCAACTCCAGGCACCAACAAGAAATGCTCTGGTACGATTGCTCGAACTTTCTGCATTAGTTCAGGCCTTGTTGCTCCAACTACAAACATCGAGTTGTCTGAATTACCCCAAGTTGAAGCCGTTTCAAGCACCTGCTCAAATACTTCTTTACCGTTATCTAAGGTCAGCCTTTCCAAATCATCTGCCCCTGGATTCGAAGTGATGCCGAGAATAATGGCCCACTTCCCCTCGTATTTCAAATATGGAGTAACAGCATCATGACCCATATATGGCGAAACCGTGATGGAGTCAAAACCCATGTTTTCAAAGAAAGCTTTGGCGTACATATCCGAAGTATTTCCGATGTCTCCACGCTTTGCATCTGCGATGCTAAAAACCTCATTTGGAATCACTTCCAATGTTTTTTCCAGACTAGCAATTCCTTTGCTACCAAGGCTTTCGTAAAACGCCAAGTTGGGTTTATACGCCACACACAGATCGTGTGTTGCTTCAATTATTCGTTTGTTGAATTCAAAAACAGGGTCATCAAGCTCAAGTAAAAACTTTGGGATCCGGTTAATATCAGTGTCGAGTCCGATACATAGAAATGACTGCTTCTTTTGGATCTGCTGAAAAAGTTCTTGCTTGTTCATTCTACTCTTACCTTTTTTCTAATCGCTGTTCATTATTCACCGTGAAATCACATTCGTTCTGGAACGTCAACCCCAATCAATTTCATGGAAGTGGAAATAACCTGAGCAGCCATCTTCGAAATTCTTAATCGCAATTGCTGCTTCTGTACATCCTCCTCTTTCATGATATGATGATCGTGATAGAATTGATTGTATTCCTTCGCTAATTCGTACGTGTAATTGGCCAATCCAGATGGGTCGTACTGATCACCTGCATCCTTGATAGCATCAGGAAATTGAGAAATCAATCGAATCAATCCTCGCTCTTTATCACTGAGTTCAAGACCAGAAATCGAATCCGAATTCACATCCATCTTTCGTAGAACAGAACGGATTCTAGCATGCGTATATTGAATAAATGGCCCAGTGTTTCCTTGCATGTCAATGCTCTCCGCTGGATTGAAAACCATTCGCTTTTTCGGATCAACCTTTAACATGAAATACTTAAGCGCTCCCATTCCGATTAGTTCGAAAAGAGTGTTGGCCTCCTCCTCACTCAGCTCTTCAAGCTTTCCTCGATCTTGAGAATTTTCTTTGGCCGTTTTAATCATTTCAGCCATCAAATCATCCGCATCCACGGCTGTTCCCTCACGGGATTTCATTTTCCCGTCAGGCAATTCCACCATCCCATAAGAAAGGTGGTAGCAGTTTTGGGCCCACTCGTATCCCAGTTTTTCTAAAATCTGAAACAACACTTTAAAGTGGTAATCCTGCTCGTTTCCAACGGTGTAAATCAGCTGATTTAACTCTGGCCAATCTTCATTCCGAAGTATGGCTGTGCCGATATCCTGCGTCATGTAAACGGTGGTTCCGTCAGCACGCATCAACAGCTTTTCATCAAGACCTTTATCTGTCAAATCAACCCAGATGGAATTGTCTTTATGTTGAGTAAACATTCCTTTTTCCAAGCCTAAATTGACTTTGTCTCGACCAACTTTAAACGTATCACTTTCGTAATACAGCTTATCAAAATCAACTCCCAGATTCTCATAGGTCACATCAAAACCCTTGTAAACCCAGCCATTCATAGTTCGCCAAATCTCCAATACTTCAGCGTCTTCAGCCTCCCATTTCCTCAGCATTTCTCGGGCCTCAACAATCATTGAAGCCTCTTGTTTTGCCTCCTTTTCGGTTTTTCCTAGATCGATTAACTCAGCAATCTGCTTTTTATAAGCTTGTTCAAATTGCACGTAATAATCACCTACCAACTTGTCGCCTTTAATCCCAGTGGAATCTGGTGTATCACCATTACCCCACTTCTGCCAAGCCAACATGCTTTTGCAAATGTGGATACCACGGTCATTTACAATCTGAACTTTCTTTACCTCATGGCCATTTGCCTTAAGAATTTCAGCAACCGAATGACCTAAAAGGATGTTTCGGATGTGTCCTAAATGCAGCGGTTTGTTGGTGTTCGGTGATGCCGACTCAACCATGATATTTCGGCTGTGATTACCTTTTGCTCTGAAGCCGAAATTCTCCACACCAGTCATTGATCCAAGTTCCGTAATCCAGTATTCACTTGAATACGAGATATTCAGAAAGCCTTTAACCACGTTGAATCCAACGACTTGCTCAATATTCTCAACTAGCCATTCTCCAATCTTGGTTCCGACTGCTTCCGGTGCGCCTCCGGCTAATTTGAGCAATGGAAACACCACCAAAGTGACATCACCCTCAAACTCCTTTCTTGTTTTTTGAAGCTGAACCTGGTTCTCGTTCGGTGTCTTTCCGAAGAGCAACTCGATTGCTTCCGGTATTCGATTCAATAATTCCTGTGTCATTTCCTCGACTCAATCAGTTCTGCACTCAATTTTAATATGTCGAAAGCCACGTTGGCCATCGCATTCTTGGTATCCAAGGTTGGGTTCACTTCAACCATTTCAAAGCATTGTGTTTTCGGACTTGATAAGAAAACCCCGAGCAAATCCTTTACCTCATCAGGCATCAAACCTCCGTCAACCGGTGTTCCTGTACCAACAGAAACGCTGGTATCCATGCTATCTACATCAAGCGAAATATAGATGAGATCGCAATCTTTTAAGTGATCCATGCATGTATCGGCAATAGCGGTAGCTCCTTTTTCTCGAAGATGCTCAACCAAATGAACGGGCATGTTGTATTTCTTAACCAAAGACTCTTCAGCAACATCTGGATCTCGAATTCCAATGAAGATTAAATCCTCTCCATTTAGACTTGCGCCACAGTCACTCGTGTTTTTCAATTGGTCCCAAAACCTTTTGGTTGAATCTGGAACCTCGTGATAAGTACATTCAGTATTATCATCCTGTATTGCTGTGGCTAGTGGCATACCGTGAATGTTGCCGCTATTTGTGGTGTACGGAGTATTCAGATCAAAGTGTGCATCAATCCAAATCACACCAATTCTTTTGTCAGGATTTGCTTTTCGCAATCCGGCTAAGGTTCCTCCTGCACTTGCGTGATCTGCTGCCAATACCAACGGGTAGTTTCCAGCGCTAAAAACGGACGCAACATTGTCGCAAACATCCCGATAAACCTGAACCATACTTTCGATTCGGTGTGCCCTTGGATGATGATCTTCAAAATCCAATGAGTGGTTTTGATCAGGTACGACAACTGTATCATACGGTGCGAAAAATCGATCTTCCTTATTGCGAGCTGCGACCTTCAGCGCGTCAATTCCTAGACTTGCCCCACGGGTTCCCGCGCCAATTTCTGATCGTACTTCTAGTAAGACTGTCTTCATTACATACAAATTTAGATGGTGGTTTGGGGACGAAATCGGCTACAAAGGTAAGGTTCTTACCGGCCTTCAAACGAACTCAAACCCAGTTGAATTCATCTGTTTTTCACAATCATGTTTGTGTTACTTCGTTAATTGATAATTCAACGATGCCCAACCAACTTACATCTCATGTTTTGATGATCCGTCCGGTCAATTTTGGATACAATAAAGAAACGGCCGTCAATAATCATTATCAGAATTCGAGTGTTGGACTTGAAGAAAAGGAGGTTCAGAAACAAGCGCTTCATGAATTTGATGGATTGGTAAGTAAATTGAGATTATCTGGGATTTCGGTTACAGTCATCGAAGACACCACCGAACCGCGTACCCCAGATTCGATTTTTCCAAATAATTGGGTTTCATTTCATGTTGATGGTCGTATAGTTCTCTATCCAATGTTTGCCAAGAATCGAAGGACAGAGCGGAGACTTGATATTTTAGAAGGCCTCAATCGAGATGATTCTCAAGTTTTCGACATGAGTAATCTTGAATCCGAAAATCTGTTTCTAGAAGGAACCGGAAGCATGGTTCTTGACCGAAACAATAAGGTGGTTTATGCCTGTTTATCCCAACGAACAGATCAAATATTACTGGATAATTGGGCCGAGGAAATGGGATATTCCGTTTGTGCTTTTCACGCAACTCAAATGGTGAATGGAATTGAAAAATCAATTTACCACACCAACGTAATGATGAGTGTTGGGGAAGATGTTGCCATTATCTGCCTTGAGGTAATCCGGAACATGGAAGAAAGAAATCACGTCTTGAAGTCGCTTGAATCAACAGGCCGACAGATTATTGAAATCAACGAAAGCCAGGTCAATCAATTTGCTGGAAACATGCTTCAACTGGAAAACCACGATGGAGAAAGGATCATGGTGATGTCAACTCAAGCTTTTCAAAGTATGAATGAGTCTCAAACCACTCAGATTGAGCATGATTCTAAAATCGTTCACTCCTCTTTAAATACAATCGAAAAATTTGGTGGAGGAAGTGCGAGATGTATGCTGGCTGAAGTTTTTTAGCGCATGAAGAATCATTTACTTTGCCAGCACTAATGAATACTCGAATCCAACTTTCATCCTTTGGATTCTGAATCAAACGATACGATGCAAAAGGAATACGCGCTGGTAACAGGGGCAGGTAGAGGTCTTGGAAAATGCTACACAGAGGAGCTGGCTAAGCGAGGTATGAACATCATTCTGGTTGGGCTTCATTTGGATGAACTTGATGAAGTTGCTTCTGAACTCCGGTCTGAGTTTGGAATTGAAACGGCTCAAATTCAATGCGACTTGAGTATAAAAGATGAGATTGTAACGATGGCGAAAGAGGTAAACTCTAAGTACGCTGTCTCAACTTTAATCAACAATGCTGGGCTTGGCGGATCCAAGAAATATGTTGATGCTGATGTTGATTATGTGAATCAAATCATTCAGGTAAATGTTATGGGTACAGCGCTGGTTACCCACCAATTACTCCCCAATTTATTAAAGCAACCAAAGGGATACATTTTGAATGTCTCTAGTATTGCAGCGTACAGTCCGATGGGATTCAAAACTGTTTATCCTGCATCCAAGGCTTTTATTGATCATTTTTCTCACGGTTTGCGACAAGAACTGGCAGAAACAAATGTGTTTGTGGGTGAGATTCATCCCGGCCCTATGCCAACCAGCGAAGAACGAACCGAGCGAATGAATAAACAGGGAGCATTTGCCAAGTTAGCCTTGCTAACACCTGAAACTGTGGCCGAAGTCAGCATCAGAAAGTTGTTTCAGCGCAAGTCTTCCATTATTCTAAATTGGGCAAACTGGCTCAATCTTATGCTAATGCGCGTATTTCCTAAAAAGGCCATCACCAAATTGGTAAAGAAGGAATTGGAAAGCTGAGCTTGCTTCCATATCAAGTGTGATATTTTTATGCCATGGAATTCAAATCCACACTAGACAAAGGCGATTCTGACATCTACCATTGGTACTTTCCGGTTCCATCAGAAATTGGCGATTCCTTTATTAATGGTCGTGATCGAGGAGTTATCTGTACAGTTAATGGCAAAGAGAAATACCATTGCGCGATTCATGGTGATGGCCAAGGCGCCTACATTATCATGCTTAATCGGCAACGCTGCAAAAAGCTTGGGCTTGTAAAAGGCCAATCATTTACGGTGGAGTTGCAAAAGGACACTTCGGAATATGGTGTTCCAATGATTGAAGAACTGCGCGAAGTTTTGGTTCAAATGCCAGATGCAGATGAGCATTTTCATAAAATGACGAAGGGAAAGCAGCGCACTTTAATCTACTGGGTGCAGAATGTAAAAAGCTCCGAGATTAAAATCCGAAGGGCCCTTGTAATGACAAACCACATTGAAGAATTGAGTGGTGATGTTGATTACAAGCTTCTAAATGTGCAGATGAAAGAAGCCAACCAGTCAGCAAAAAGAACTTAGAATTTCCTCAGCATTTATTTAGCTTTTAGTGTGAGGTATCGTTTTCGTTTCCATATTTGACGATAGATAATTTGCTAAGATGGAAAAAACGTATCGCGAGCTCGCTGATCAATTATTCAAATTGCCGATTGCTGGTTTTGAGGTGAACGATGCTCAACTCAATTTCAATGGAGTTGATCTTATGGCGATAATTGCTGAGCACGGTACCCCGCTCAAACTGACCTATCTTCCAAAAATCACAGAAAAGATTACTGAGGCTAAAGCCATTTTTGCTAAAGCCATGGCAAAAGCAAATTACAAAGGTGATTACACTTACTGCTACTGTACGAAAAGTGCGCACTTTTCTTTTGTACTTGAAGAAGCGTTAAAGAATGGTGTCCAAATTGAGACTTCCTCTGCATTCGACATTCACATTCTAAATCGCCTCATCGATTCTGGTAAAATCGATAAAACGACTATTCTAATTCACAACGGATATAAGCGTGAGCTATACCTTGAATTGATTGCTGACCTTATTAACAGAGGGTATAATAGCATGCCCATTCTGGATAACAAGCTTGAGCTTGCTAAGCTAATGCCAATGCTCGATCGAGACATTAACATCGGATTGAGAATTGCCACCGGGGAAGAACCAGCATCTAACTATTATTCATCTAGACTTGGCATCAGAAGGGTTGAAGTTTTGGATTTTTTCGAAGCTGAGATTAAGCCTAATCGCTCCGTCAAACTGAAAATGCTTCACTTTTTTATCGACAGTGGAATCGAGGACAGCTCGTATTACTGGGATGAACTTGCAAAGTGTGTAGAGACATACTGCGCCTTAAAAAAGCTATGTCCAGATCTTCACACCTTAAATATTGGAGGTGGCTTCCCCGTTTGTTTTTCCCTGGTTCAAGAATTAGATCATCAAGGTTTGGCAGATGGAATAATTCGGTACATCAAGGAAAAATGTGACGAGGAGAATATTCCGGAACCGGACATATTCACGGAATTTGGGAGTTATACTGTGGCAGAATCCGGAGCTGTGATTTATTCAATTATCGATCAGAAAAAGCAAAATGATGTAGAATGCTGGAATATGATTGATAGTTCGTTCATCAACACTCTACCTGATAGTTGGGCCATAAATCAGAAGTTCATTTTACTTCCTATAAATAGGTGGAACGAGCCTTACGAGCAAGTTAATTTAGGTGGACTTACATGTGATAGCTTGGATCATTACAACCAAGAGGCCCACGATTCAAGCATTTTCATGCCAAAATATAATGCAGATCAACCATTATATATTGGCTTTTTTCATACCGGAGCATATCAGCAAGCGCTTGGTGGGTACGGTGGTTTACAGCACTGTCTCATTCCCAGTCCTAAACAAGTTTTGATCGGAAAAAATGAAGACGGATCACTCTATCATGAAGTGTTTTCAGAGGAGCAAAAGCCTGACTATATGATGAAGATTCTAGGTTATTGATTATTTCTGAACCTTATTGAAAAGTAGGCGTAGAAATTGGCGTAGGTAAATCACGTAGTCGTCATCTACTGATTAATTTACAATCAGGAAAACAAGGAACTGGCACAAGGAACCAAATGAGCCGGTAAGCATGAAAAAAATCACAACCACACTATCAAAGTTAGCCGCTTTGGTTATCATCCTTTCTTTAGGATCATGTTCCTCAACGGAGCAAGGAGCAGCGATTATCGAGCAAGGGGAAATTGTTTACGACTTGTCGTATCCACAATTCGGAGATGACAATCTTATCGCATCTATGTTTCCATCAAGCATGAGCTTTAAGTTCAAAGACAATATGACTCGCAGCGACCTAAAAACCAGAATGGCGGTTTTCAGCACTACGTTCGTTACAGACAAAGACAATAGGACACTTACCCATTTAGTGAAAATTGCAAGCAAGAAATCCGGGCTTATTTTAGATTCGGCTGATATAATGAAAGATTATGCCAAGAAACCCGAGGGGATGCAGGTCACCCTTACGGACTCCACAAAATCTATTGCTGGCTTTACCTGCAAGCATGCCCTTGTTACTTTTGATGACAAGCCAGAAAAGACTTTCGACCTCTACTATACTGAAGAGATTGCAATAAACGATCCTAACTGGTGCTCTCCTTATCAAGAAATTCCTGGAGTATTGATGCAAGCCAGGGTAAAGAAATTCAACATTGAAATGCAGATTACCGCAAGTGAAGTTGTTGCTAGCGATTATGACTCTGCTGAATTTGTTATTCCAAACGACTTCGAACCAATAACACCAGAGGAAATGGCTGACATTTTCCAAAGTTTCTGATTCGCGAATCACCCCTTAATTCTATTTACAATATCCTGTTGGAATTTAGGTTGTATTGACCTTATCGAACAACGGCTTTTATGTACATTTGGCCGTAGCGCCCATGGCCACGGAAAGCACTACCAACAAAGGAAAACGAGCAAAAGCAAAGAAGCAAAGTAAGACCAGTAATGGGGTCTCGCTTGTTGCTATTCTCAAGGACTCCAGATCACGAACTGTTGGTGGCCTTCTGTTGATTGTCATTTCCATTTTCCTTACTGCAGCCTTCATTTCTTTCCTTATTGTTGGAAATGCGGATGAAAGTCAAGTCACCCTTTCAATTTCCGAGAGTATAGATTCTGCAGAACAAGGGGATGGAATGAACAATTGGATGGGGGAATTGGGTGCACGAACAGCCAATCTCTTCATTAGAGATTGGTTTGGGATTTCAGCATTTTTAATTCCATTTGTAACGTTCCTCCTTGGGTTTAGAATCTCTTTTCGATTTTCCATACTCCCTTTCTGGAAGACCATCCGTCATGTTCTATTCATGTTTTATTGGTTGCCAATGTCCATGGCATTTCTCTTTGCAGACAATACATTTGTTTCCGGGGAACTTGGCTTTTTCCTTCACACAAAATTTTCGGCACTCATTGGCGAATTAGGTACTGGGCTAGTCATTATTTTTTCGGCTATTGCATATTTGACCGTTTCATTCGGTTTCACAATTGATAGCCTAGTTAAGTTCTTCACTAAAAAGGATAAAATAGAGGAAGCGGAAACTGCGGTTGAGGAGGAGTCTGACCTGGACCTCACTCCTATTCCAGATATTACGATTCAGACCAATGAAATTGATCTTGCCGCAGAAAGAGAAAAAGAAGTAGAGGTAGAAAAGGCATCTGACGAACTTGAGGTTGAAGAACCAATCGTGGAAGATGAGCTTCCAATCACTGTTCCAGAACCCGAGTCAACAGTAGAGTCACAACCTGTAGCCGAAAACGCTGGTGATCCAATCGCCTTTCAGATTGAAGAAGTTGGGACGGAAGACGAGGTGAATGAATCAGCAATTGAAGGTTTGGAAGAATACGATCCCAAACTTGATTTGAGCATGTACAAGTATCCTACGTTGGATTTACTTGAAGCGCACGGAAGTTCCGAAATCAATGTTAATCGAGACGAATTAGAAGCCAACAAGAACAAGATTGTTCAGACTTTATCGAACTACAACATTGCCATTGATAAGGTGAAAGCCACCATTGGCCCGACTGTTACTCTATACGAAATCATACCCGCTCCAGGAATTCGAATCTCTAAGATTAAAAATCTTGAAGATGATATTGCTTTGAGTTTAGCGGCTCTTGGAATTAGAATCATTGCCCCAATTCCTGGAAAAGGTACAATTGGTATTGAAGTACCAAATTCCGACCCGGATACGGTATCGATGAGATCGGTTATCGCTTCAGAGAAATTTCAGAACTCTAAGATGGATTTGCCAATTGCTCTTGGTAAAACCATTTCGAACGAAACGTATGTGACTGACCTTGCCAAGATGCCGCACTTGCTTATGGCTGGTGCAACAGGACAGGGTAAATCGGTTGGATTGAATGCTGTGCTAGCCTCTATCCTTTATAGGAAGCATCCGGCCCAAGTAAAGTTCGTCCTTGTAGACCCAAAGAAGGTAGAACTTACACTCTACAACAAGATTGAACGGCACTTCTTAGCGAAGCTTCCTGATTCTGAGGATGCAATTATCACAGATACGTCTAAAGTTGTTTCGACTTTGAATTCGCTTTGCGTAGAAATGGACCAGCGTTACGACTTGCTTAAAACAGCAATGGTGCGTAACCTGAAAGAGTACAACGCCAAGTTTGTTGCTCGCAAGCTCAACCCAAAAGATGGCCACAGATATCTGCCATTTATTGTTCTTGTCGTAGACGAATTTGCAGATCTTATGATGACAGCTGGTAAGGAAGTGGAAACACCGATTGCTCGACTTGCGCAACTTGCAAGAGCAATTGGAATTCATTTGATTATTGCTACGCAAAGACCATCTGTGAATATCATAACAGGTACCATCAAAGCAAACTTCCCCGCAAGAATTGCTTTTAGAGTTACCTCTAAAATTGATTCTCGGACAATTCTGGATTCTGGTGGAGCCGAACAATTAATAGGTAGAGGCGACATGCTTTTGAGCACCGGAAGCGACTTGATTCGACTTCAATGTGCGTTTCTCGATACTCCTGAGGTGGAAAAATTATGTGACTATATCGGTGGTCAGCAGGGTTATCCCGATGCATTCCTATTACCAGAGATTGTTGAAACCAGCGGTGGTTCTGATTCATTGGGCGGAGATGCCATGGATCGAGACGTAATGTTTGAAGATGCTGCCAGAATTGTAGTTCAGCATCAGCAAGGATCGGCATCGCTTCTTCAAAGAAGATTAAAACTAGGATACAACCGAGCCGGTCGAATAGTCGATCAATTGGAGGCTGCTGGAATCATCGGCCCATTTGAGGGAAGCAAGGCAAGACAAGTCTTAATCCCAGATGAAATGTCATTGGAACAGTTGTTGAATAACCAGTGATCTTCAAGAACATATCTAGAATGAAAAAAATCTTCTTCACACTATTGTTACTTCCTTTAATTGGAGCAGCTCAATCCGACCCTAAGGCGACCGCAATCCTTGACGAAATGGGAATAGTGAACAATGCCTATTCGAGCATTACAGCTGGCTTTGAATATACCTTGGACAACAAGGCTGCTGGCGTTAAAGACACAAGATCTGGAAGTGTACTTCTGTCTAAAGGAAATTTTGCCTTGGATTTAGGAGATTATAAAGTGAATGCAGATGGCAAAATTGTTTGGGTGACGATGACCGATCTTGAAGAAGTTCAGATTTATGATTATAAAGAATTCAAAGAAGACAACGACTTCGATCCATCTGAAATATTCAGTGGGTACAGCACCGGGTTCAAAACGCAGTACCACGAATCTTCTAATATGGAGAATATAAAAGTTGATGTGGTAGACCTCTTTCCTGAGGACCCTTCAAAAAGAAACTTCAGCAGGATTAGATTATTTATTGAGCAATCCTCCAAGCATTTGAAGCAAGCTAAGGTGTTTGGAAAAGATGGAAATCTATATACTTATAAGGTCACCTCATTCGAATCGAATGCCGATGTATCTAGCATATTGAAGCCCTTTAATCAAAAGGCTTTGGAAGCAGCAGGGTTTTCAGTTGAAGATCTTCGCTAATTAGCGAAGAAGAGTAACGTGTCCCATCACAACCTGCTCTTCACCAAGAGCATTTATTATGTCAATTCGGTAAGAATAAACGCCTAGCTCAACCGCCCTTCCGTTGAAGGTGCCATCCCAACCGTAAGTGATGTTGGCAGAGTGAAACATCTCCTGGCCCCATCTATCTACAATGAAAATATTATAGTCTTGGATACCGATACCTTCGGCTAAGAAAACGTCATTATTTCCGTCACCATTTGGGGTAAAGGCAGAAGGAGCGTAAATAAATGTTTCTGGATCAACCCGAATGTTTTCAGACACCTCGTCTGTACACCGTCCGTTAATTGCTACCAAATGAATAGTGTAGTCACCTACTTCCCCATATTGATGG
>JBLFWJ010000058.1:0-17562 GCA_047611425.1 Bacteroidia bacterium
TTCGCTTTACCACATGGGCATTTATGCCGACATTGAATTGATGGAATGGTTTACATCAGAATTTCCCAAGCATGTAAAAGGCAAACTTGACATGGGAAAAAGCTGCATCCGTTTCAAGAAAATGAATCAAATTCCTTACGAATTGATTGCAGAACTGGTTGGCAAAATGTCGACCGAAAAGTAGATTGAAATCTATGAAGCGGCCTTCAAAAAGAAGTAATCCATTAATTGGATATTTCATTTTGGATTTCTTTGAATGGGAATAATCGGGTCTTCAGAGCGGCACAATTAGCTGCACATTCGATTAACAAATAAGAATCATGAAAACATACTTTATTGCTTGGTGGAATGTCGAAAACCTCTTTGACACCTCCTCCTCTACTCAACGCCCCGATTGGTTAAAATCCAAACTCAGGAGCGAATTAAAAGGCTGGACTGCAGCTGTGCTTGACAAGAAGATCAAGAACCTTTGCTCCGTGATAGAGGCCATGAATGATGGCGAAGGGCCGGATCTACTTGGCGTTTGTGAAGTAGAGAATGAGCCCGTCCTGCAGAGATTAGTCAATTCCATCAACTTACCGGGACGCGATTATGCAATCGCCCACCACGACACCAGCGATCAACGTGGAATTGACGTTGCGTTTATCTACGATCGAAACTCATTTACTACAGATGGGCTGATTTTCAATCAGGTGATTATAAAGAGAAACTCTACCCGCGATCTTGTTCAAATCAACCTAAAAACGGTTGGAGGGAATGATCTGGTTGTGATTGGAAATCACTGGCCTTCAAGGCTGGGTGGCAAAAGTTTTAGCGAACCATATAGATGTTTGGCAGGCGAAACACTGAGTTATTGGATTAAACGAATTCAAGAAGTGAAAGGCAAAAAAGTTCCTATTCTGGTGATGGGGGATTTTAATGATGAGCCGCACGACCGAAGCCTTTCCGACTATGCACTTGCCACCAATAGTCGAACGAGAGTAATCTACGCCCGAAACCCGATGCTTTACAATTTGTGCTGGGCCGAGTGGGGAATAAATTCAGCCACCTACTCCTACGGTGGTGAACATTTGATGATTGATCAAATGCTTGTTTCAAAAGGCCTTTGCTATAAGCAGGGAAACTTGCGAACCTCCTCCGAGGATCTTAAAGTATTTAGAATGGACGGCATGACTGCTGGTCGATATGATCAACCCGTAAGATTTGGCCGACCGAGCAGCTCACTCAACACAGAAGGGTTTAGCGATCATTTGCCGTTAACTTTGCGCATCACCGAACATTGAGATGAGAAAATTATTGATCCTACTTTTTATTCCGCTGGCCTTCTCGGCCCTTGGTCAGGACGATGATTATTTCACCCCAGAAACGGAATTTAAAAACGAGAAAAAGTCGCAACCTTCTTTCTTACAGAATGAAAAATTCCCGCATCACGAAAAGCTAACACTCGAGATTTTTGGCAATGCGAGTTACTCCCAAGTATTAGATATCTATCAACTGTTCAACTCCGTTGAAGGAGGTTTTGGTGGTGATGTTGGATTAGGATTACGAGTTCGGTTGTACAAAAAACTGGCTTTGGTAGTTGGCGGAACCTACAGCAACAAAGTGGCTCAATACAACTATGATGTTCAATTTTTCAGTGGTGGTTTTGCGGAAGCTTCTTTACGAATGAGGAACCAATACGCTGGGTTTTACGGGAAGTTGCAGCTGGAATTTAGTCGAAAATTCTGGATGGCTTTGCACTTTGAAAAAACGTTCGTCTTTCATCAGGAATTAAAGGAACAGACTGTCACGCCTAATGGAGGTATAGCATACACAGACACGAATTTATATCGGCTTACGTTTCCATACGGATTGATCGATCAATTTGATGTAGGCTTAAATGTTGGAATGAGATTTCCGGTGTCGGCCTTCATGCACATCAAACCATTTATCACAATTCAAGTGGCTACTTCTGGCATAATGAGAACCAATGCTTACGGCCCAAAATTTCCCTTTGGAAATATTGGTGAAGCCAACCCTAGCTTCGTGCATTTGAAGCTTGGAGCCATTTTCGAAATTCCAATGTTGGCTCCGAGGGCGGCTAATAAAGTGACGAATTAGTAGCTCTGACTAACTTTTATAACGTCTCCGACTTCACAGTTTCAGCTTTCACATCTTCCTTCTTAACCTCAGTATTTCTGAAAACGATTTTCTTTTCGAATGAATCAATTGTAATCAGTGAATCCTTGGTGAATTTTCCAGCCAATATTTCCTTGCTTAACTCATTCAATACCTGCTTTTGAATCACTCGCTTAATTGGTCGCGCACCAAACTGCGGATCGTAACCAAGCTCCGCAATCCAATCAGCGGCTTCATTGGTATAGTTGAGCTTAAGGCCATTTTCTGCGAGCATTCGAATTACTATGTCAAGTTGAAGTTTGGTAATAGCCAAAACATCATCTCGATTTAAAGGCGTGAACATAATCACGTCATCAATCCTGTTTAAGAACTCCGGTCTAAGCGTCTTTTTTAGCAGCTCAAAAACTCCGTCCTGAGCCTCAATCATCGCACGTTCATTTCCTCCCGATATCATTTCCTCCATCTTTTCTTGGATAAGGTGTGATCCCAAATTTGAAGTCATGATGATTAATGTATTCTTAAAGTTGACCACCCGTCCTTTGTTATCGGTCAGTCTACCATCATCCAATACTTGAAGTAGAATATTGAAAACATCAGGATGTGCTTTTTCAATCTCATCCAGCAAAACAATGGAGTAAGGCTTTCTTCGAACCGCTTCTGTTAACTGGCCACCTTCATCATAACCAACGTATCCTGGAGGTGCGCCCACTAAACGTGATACCGAATGCCGCTCTTGATATTCGCTCATATCAATTCGCGTCATCGCATTTTCATTATTGAAGAGATAATCGGCTAAAGCCTTTGCCAATTCCGTCTTACCAACTCCAGTTGTCCCCAAGAATATGAAAGATCCTATTGGACGTTTCTCATCCTGCAAACCCGCTCTGCTCCTTCTTATCGCATCCGAAATTGCAACAATCGCCTCATCTTGGCCAATTACACGGTTGTGCAATTCGTCCTCCAATTTGAGCAGTTTTTCCCGCTCACTTTGCAGCATTTTTGAAACAGGTATTCCGGTCCACTTAGAAACCACATCGGCAATATCCTCAGCGTCAACTTCTTCCTTAATCATTGGAGAACCTGATTGCAAATCGTGCAATGACTTCGTGTGATTAGCCAACCTAGCTTCCGTTTCCTGAATTCTTCCGTATCGAAGTTCGGCAACCTTACCAAAGTCTCCGGCTCGTTCCGCTTGATCTGCTTCTAGCTTGAGGTTTTCAATTTCCTCTTTAGCTGTCTGAATTCCTTCTACAACATCTTTTTCGTTCTGCCACTTGGCTTTTAGGTCATCTCGCTCAGCCGATAATTCAGAGAGCTGCTTTGCAAGCATATCAAGTTTAGCCTTGTCCTTTTCACGCTTAATCGCTTCCCGCTCAATTTCCAGCTGACGGATTTTCCGTTCCAAATCATCCAATGCTTGTGGCGAAGAGTTTATCTCTAGCCTCAATTTAGAAGCCGCCTCATCCATCAAGTCAATCGCTTTGTCTGGAAGAAATCGATCGTTGATGTAGCGTTGAGAAAGTTCAACAGCTGAGATTATCGCCTCATCCTTGATTCGAACTTTATGATGCGTCTCATACTTCTCTTTTAAACCTCTCATTATAGATATGGCATCGGCCGTATCGGGCTCATCTACCAGCACTTTCTGAAACCTACGTTCAAGCGCCTTATCTTTTTCAAAGTACTTCTGGTACTCGTTTAAGGTGGTTGCTCCGATTGCTCTTAATTCTCCTCTGGCCAATGCTGGTTTTAGAATATTCGCAGCATCCATTGCTCCTTCTCCTCCACCTGCTCCAACCAACGTATGGATTTCGTCAATGAATAAGACGATTTCGCCATCTGCACCAACAACTTCTTTCACTACAGATTTCAGTCTCTCTTCAAACTCGCCTTTAAACTTAGCTCCCGCAATCAAGGCACCCATATCCAACGAGTAAAGCACCTTGCTTTTCAGGTTGTCTGGTACGTCTCCATTGATAATTCGGTGCGCAAGCCCCTCTGCAATTGCCGTTTTACCAACACCTGGCTCACCAATTAGAATAGGGTTATTCTTAGTTCTTCTCGATAAAATCTGAAGTACTCGCCTAATTTCCTCGTCTCTTCCAATAACCGGATCAAGCTTTCCTTTTTGTGCCATCTCATTAAGATTGATGGCATATTTTCCAAGTGAGTTGTAGGTGTCTTCAGCAGTTCGGCTATCAACCTTTCCTCCTTTTCTCAGTTCCTGAATTCCAGCCTTTAAATCTTTTTCATTGACTCCGCTGTCTTTTAGGATTTGAGATGTCGTGTCTTTTATAGCTAAAACTCCAAGAAAAATGTGCTCCACTGCCATGAATTCATCACCCAAATCCTTCATGGATTTTTCGGCCATAGTCAAAGCTTTGGTTGCACTTTGAGACATGTAAACATTGCCGCCATCAACCTTTGGGTAACTCTTAGTGTGACTTGCCATTGTTGATCTAATCGCATTAAGATCAACCCCACATTTCTTAAAGATGAATGGAATCACATTCTCATCAACCTCAAAAACCCCACTTAGCAAGTGTCCGGTTTCGATGGCTTGATGTCCATATTCCATGGCCAATTGCTGGCCTTTTTGAATCGCCTCTTGTGTGCGAATGGTCATTTTCTCCTGATTCATATCCTCTGCTTTTAATTCTTAACGATACACCCTACATCAAAGTGCGACCCAAGCCCGTAATTCGGGCAATGTGTCAGATTATGGTTGAATTACCTGACCTATTTACTTGAAAAATAGAATTTTCCTGACGGAATTTCCGCTTCGCAAGATTCCATAAATGGAGAACACTCACTGACAATAAACATCAACCAAAAACTATGAACTGAATACTACCTTTGCCGCCCGTTATGGCACACAGAGTTGCATTTCATACGTTAGGTTGTAAGCTCAATTTCTCTGAGTCATCAACTATTGCTCGACAATTAGTGAACGAAGGCTTTGAGCGGGTTGATCCAAAAGAGGTTTCTGATGTCTACGTAATCAACACGTGCAGCGTAACGGAAAAAGCGGATTCTCAATGCCGAAGTATCGTTCGGCAATGCTTGAGAAAAAACCCAAATGCCTTTGTTGCTGTTATCGGCTGTTATGCTCAGCTAAAGCCTGAGTCGATTGTTAGCATTCCTGGTGTAGATGTAGTTCTTGGAGCAAACGAGAAATTCAATCTATCTAAGTATCTGGGTGATCTGGAAAAGAAAACTGAGGTTGGGATTCACAGCTGTGAAATCAAAGATGTGAAGGAATTTGTGCCTTCGTTTTCTTCAGCCGATCGAACCAGAACTTTTTTAAAAGTACAGGACGGTTGCGATTATTTCTGTTCGTTTTGCACCATTCCGTTAGCTCGAGGTAGAAGTCGAAGCACATCTATTGCCGAAACGTTAAAAGAAGCCGAGTTGGCTGCAACTTCAGGCGTTAAGGAAATCGTACTCACGGGAGTTAATATTGGTGATTTTGGTGCTGGAACAGATGAGAATTTTCTGGGATTGGCAAAAGAACTGGACAATATCAATGATGTTGATCGGTTTAGGATCTCATCCATTGAGCCTAACCTTTTGAGCAACGAGATAATCGACTTTGTAAGCACTTCGAACAAGTTTGTACCGCATTTCCATATTCCACTTCAATCTGGAAACGATGAATTGCTGTCTCGAATGAGAAGACGATATGATTCATCGCTTTACAAAAGTCGTATTGAGCGGATCAAAGAAGTGATGCCTGATGCTTGTATTGGCGTTGATGTAATTGTTGGTTTTCCGGGAGAAACGGAAGAGCGTTTCATGGACACATACAATTTCTTAAACGAGCTTCCAGTGTCATACTTGCACGTTTTCACTTATTCTGAAAGACCAAACACTACGGCAATTCGAATGAGCGAAGATGTAGTACCGATTGATGTACGGAAAGAGCGAAATCGAATGCTTACCATTCTATCAGAGAAAAAGAAGCAAGCGTTTTACCGTGAATTCAATAATGAAGAACGGCCTGTTCTTTTTGAAAAAGAGAATAGGGATGGAATGATGTTCGGTTTTACCGACAATTACTTACGCGTTTCAGCTAAATATGAAGCGTCTCAAGCCAACACAATTCGAAAAGTCCAACTTGTCGGACTTTCAGAAAACGTATTCAATTCAACTTTGAATAATAACGCAGCAGTTGCTGTATAGCCCATGTATCCAACTCTATATCATTTAGTCTACGACCTTTTCGGAATTGAAATTCCGATGTTCAAGTTGGTTCAAAGTTTCGGAATGATGGTCGCATTGGCCTTTATTTCAGCCAGTACCGTAATGGCTACCGAATTGAGGAGAAAGGAAGGACTCGGGTTGATTAGTACCACCACTCGCAAAATCTGGAAAGGAAAACCATCCACCCTAGTGGATAAGATTACTTCAGGAGTCATTGGGTTTTTAATTGGATTCAAGGTGCTTGAGATGATTCTAAATCCTTCGGTGCTTGACGACACACAGGCCCTTTTTCTTTCACTTCAGGGTAATCTAATAGGAGGTTTACTTCTTGGAGCTGCCTTTGTAGCGTCTAGAATCTATGAAGACAAAAAGAACGGCCTAGATGAACCGGTTGAGGTAACTGAAATTATTCATCCGGCAGATCATGCTGGAACCATCACAATTATTGCTGCGGTGGTAGGGATTCTAGGGGCAAAGATTTTTCACAACCTCGAAAATCTCGATGACTTTTTCCGTGATCCCGTTGGTTCACTTTTATCCTTTAGTGGATTAACTTTTTATGGCGGACTTATTTGCGCAACAATCGCCATTGTTTGGTACGCAAGAAAGCACAATATTAAAGTGGTCCATTTGGTTGATAGCATCACCCCAGGACTGATGCTATCCTATGGTGTTGGAAGAATTGGTTGCCATTTGGCAGGAGACGGTGATTGGGGAATTGGGAATACAGCACCAATGCCAGATTGGTTGGCGTTTCTCCCAGAATGGGTTTGGGCATACGACTATCCGAATAATGTACTTTCTGAAGGTGTGAGATTAACTGAAGGCATCATTTATCCCGGTTACGGCTATCATTTGGTTCCTTCAGTTTTCCCTACTGCCATCTACGAAGTGGCCATGTCATTGACAATTTTTGCCTTTTTGTGGGCTATGAGAAAACGCTGGTCTACTCCAGGAATGATCAGTGCAGTTTATCTCATTTTCAACGGCACCGAACGATTCCTAATTGAGAAAATTAGAGTAAATAACCTCTTCGATATTATGGGATTGCAGCTTACTCAAGCCGAGGTAATCTCTTTCGGAATCTTCATTATGGGTGTTGCTGGAATTTTCCTTTCCAAGAAGTATGGCCATAAATGGGCCGAATAATATAGGCCGTTTCAATACCTTTTCTTCATTCTATACAGGTTAATTAAACCTTCAGCTATTTCCAAAGTCAATGGAAATGGATTGAAAACTTGCACCCCAATTTGAAATATTGGAAGGCGAACGCGTTAAATTTACCTGTGACCTTTAAATTCGAAGACATGCTAGCACCTCCTCCATGTGATTTGGACAGTATCGCACCTTACGTTCCAACTGTTGATAAACCGTGGGACGAACAACGGGCCAAACACCTTTATAGAAGACTCGGTTTCGGGACTGATTTGGCAACCATACAAGCTGCGATACTTCAAGACCCTCTGACCTTGATTGACAATCTGGTAGATGCTGCCATTACATTGCCAACAACACCTGCCCCTGCATGGGGAAATTGGGCCTTGGCAGATTATAATGATGTTGAAGTTGAAGCACCTCAACAGGTGCTGGATTGGTACGCACAGTTCATCAACGACATGCTGGACAACGGTTTACGGGATAAGCTGACTTTGTTCTGGAGCAATCACTTCGTAACTCAATTGAACGCGTATGAATGTCCTTCGTACATGTTTCAGTATTACAATTTACTTCAGACACATGGGCTAGGAAATTTTCAGGATTTCACCCATGCCATGGGAATTACTCCAGCCATGATTGTCTACCTGAACGCTTATCAGAATACGGCTGCCTCGCCTAATGAGAACTACGCTCGTGAATTATTCGAGTTGTTCACGCTTGGGGAGAATAATGGCTACAACCAAACCGACATCGTTGAAACAGCGAAGGCGCTAACCGGATACAATGGCTTTACAGATTTCTGTGCTCCTATCACCTTTGATGACTTAAGCCATTCCCATGCAGATAAAACCATTTTCGGCCAGACCGGAGATTGGGATTACGATGATGTGATCAGCATTATTTTTGCCCAAAGAGGTGCTGAAGTAGCACAACACATCTGCAACAAGCTTTACACCTACTTCGCCAGTCCAGAGCCAGATCAAGCCATAATTGATGAAATGGCATCAACGTTTATCAGCAACAATTTTGAGATTGCTCCAGTGCTCAAGCAACTCTTCAAAAGTGAGCACTTTTTTGATGATGATTTGGTAGGAGTTAAGATTAAGAGCCCGATGGAGGTGATATTGTCTACTATTAAAGATGGCAATTTCAGCTATGATGACAATGTAATTGAAGCCGCCAGATATTATGGTGGTCTTTTAGGTCAGGAAATATTTGATCCAGTTGATGTTGCCGGCTGGCAAGGAAACCATACTTGGATAAACACTAGCACCATAACTGGACGTTGGCTAATTATCGATGATTACATGCTCTGGCTCTACGACAATCATCCTGAGGAATTAAGAAGCCTAGCCATTGATTTGGTTGGAGGAGTTAGTTCGGATCCGGCTTTGATCACGCAAAAAATTGTGGATTATTTCACACCAAAAGGATTGCTCACGGCTTCCGAATACAGCCAAGCCACAACTGTATTCAAGTGGGAATATCCTCAGAACTATTACGACCTCGGGATATGGAGCTTGAATGATGAATATGCGCCTGCTCAAGTAGCATTCTTGCTGATTCACATTTCTCATATGCCAGAATTTCAATTGACTTAACAGCCTCGATTATGGACAATTCAAAGGACAAAAAAGACAGGCTTTTCAAATTGCCTTACTCCAAGCCAAGCTTGGATGACATTAAACATGCGGAACATCACCAGTATTGGGATCGCAGAACATTCTTCAAAACGCTTGGGCTAGGAATTGGAGGATCTATGATGTTGGGAGGAATGAACGTGGGTGCCACAGCAGTTTCTCCACTCACAAAAGCACTCAGTGCTGCAGATTCAGATCGGGTTTTGGTCTTTATCAGATTAAAGGGAGGAAATGATGGATTGAATACAATCGTTCCTATTTATGATTATTCAACCTACGCAGCGTATCGAAGTACAATTCGAATTGAGGAATCCGACACGTTCAATCTGAATGATCAATTCGCCATGCCCAACTTTATGGGCTCACTGGAATCCATGTGGGGAGACGGCAAAATGAAAGTTGTTCATGGTGTGGGGTATGATGACCAAAACCTTTCGCACTTCAGGTCATCAGACATTTGGGGAACAGGTTCGGATGCGTCAGAAACTGTCGACTCTGGGTTTTTAGGTCGCTATTATGAAGAAGAATACCCGGATTTTTTAAATAACCCTCCATCAGATCCGCTAGCGATTCAAATTGGAAGTATTGGTAATTTGATGTTCCGTGGATCTGACAATACAGAGTACGCCTTCTCTGTGGCAGATCCTGAGCAGTTGTATCAATTGGCTCAGAATGGATGGCTACATGACGTAAATAACATACCCGAATGCTTGTATGGAGAACAACTAGGATACTTGAGAGCAATCACCAATAGTACATTCACCTACGCAGGGGTTATTAATGATGCCTACACGTCATCTACCAACTCGGTGGCTTATCCAAATTCGGCCTTGTCAAATCAATTGGCAATGGTTGCTCGCTTGATTAAGGGTGGAATGGGAACCAAAGTTTATCTTGTTACCCTGGATGGATTCGATACACATGCATTACAACCCGAAAATCATCAAGCCCTGTTAACAGATCTTGCAGATGGCATTAAGAGTTTTTACGAAGACTTAGATGCCTCGGGCAGAGCGGAAGATGTGATGAGTATGACCATTTCTGAGTTTGGCCGAAGGGTTGAACAGAATGCTTCGAATGGCACCGATCACGGTGCTGCAGCACCATCCATGTTCTTTGGGCCTAGTTTGGCAGGTAATGGCTTTATCGGGGATCACCCATCACTGACCAATTTGGATCCTTCCGGAAACATGGTTCACAATATTGACTATCGGCAGTTATATGCTTCTGTTCTACAGGATTGGCTTTGTATTCCTGAAAGCATTGTTGATGATTCACTTCTTGGCGTTAGCTACGACAGGCTACCTCTTGGGTTTGAGTGCATCACTTCTGTTAAAGAAACAGATCGAATCACCTTAAATCACAAGCCTCTATACATGCCCGGTGGCGATGTTTTAATTGAATACACACTTCCTTCCGGAATGGATATTCAAGTTGAATTGTTCAACATAATGGGGCAGCAAATGGCATTATTGGATAGTGGCAGAAAGCAACCTGGAACACATCAGGTTTCTGTTCTATCCAAAATAGACCACTTGGCAAGTGGCCAATACATCTATCGAATAGTTGCGAATGGAAAGCCATACAGCAGGTCGATCGTGATCAGCAAGTAGAAAAAACTATATGTGATAACAGTTACCGTCTCGGACTCCTCCGGGGCGGTTTTTTTGTACCCACAAAACAGAACAATGGGAATTTTATCATCACTATTCGGAATAGGAAACAAGACAGAGAAAATTCAGGAGTATCTGAATGATGGAGCTATGATTGTGGACGTTCGAACCAAAGAAGAGTATCGAATGGGCAATATCAAGAAGTCCGAGAACTTCCCGTTGCAGTTAATTGAAGGGAAAATTCCAAAACTCAAAAAGAGCAATACGAAAATCATTACCTGTTGCCAATCTGGAGCTAGAAGTAGTGCCGCTGCAGCAGTTTTGAAAAGAAACGGAATAGACGCAGTCAACGGTGGTTCATGGAATAGTTTACAATCAATAATGAAGGGTTAAAGAGATTGAGATTATGGTGAGTTTGGTGGAAATGCAAAAGGCGTCCGACTAAGTCGGACGCCTTCGCATTAATAAAACTATTGAATTAGAATTAGTTTTTAGATTCGGCTAATATCTTCTCAGCGGCTCCAATCCATCCTGGAGGCCCCCCAGCAACATAACCTGTTTTACCAATCTGACTAAAATTAACCTGATTTGTCTCCTTGTTCATAGTTGGATTGACAAACCAAATGGTTGGGTATCCGCGAACTCCAAACATCTGCTGCATTTCAGAATTTTGCTTTCGCAATTCTTCAGAAATCGCAGTTCTTCTTGGAAAATCCAACTCCATCAATACCACGTTCTCGGTTGCCCATTTCTCAAATTCCGGTGTAAAGAAAACTTCCCTTTGAAGCTTTTTGCACCAACCACACCAATCGCTACCGGTAAAGAATAACAGCATCGGCTTACCCGATTTAATAGAAGCGTCAATTCCTTTGCTCATGTCCGTTTCCCACTTCACTCCTTTTTCTTGGCCAACGGCAATTCCAGTTGTCAGAATCACACATACAAACATTGTAATCAATTTTTTCATCTCTCTTATTTTGAAGTCGCCCAAAGAAACGCAGAAAAATATTCACGAAACATAATTTGAACTACAGTTTCCCACCTCTGCGTAAAATGATGCCAAGATGACATTACTGGAATTCACAGTACAAAAATTTAGATCAACGACCGTACCTTGGTTCGCTGAATGAAATCCCATTAGCATGAAGAAGTTTCTGAGTCTGTTACTAATTGGCCTTTGCATTTCTGGCCTGTCGTTCGCCCAACAAGGAATGGAAGATGTGGTCTATTTAAAGGATGGCAGCATATACCGAGGTATGATCCTAGAAATGGTTCCGAATAAGAGCCTAAAGGTTCAAACTAAGGACGGCAATGTCTTCGTGGTAAAAATGAATACCGTTGAAAAAGTGGTAAAAGAAGAGCCGTTCACCAATAAGCCAAACATGGCAACAAAAATTGATCCACCGAAAAAAGAAAAAGCACCACGAGTTGCCAAACCACCATTTGAACCGAGATTGAAGGGTTACTTTTTTCAAGGGCAGGTCATGCTTGAAGCAATACAGGGTGGAATTCACATAATTAACGGCTACAAATTTGGGCGCTTCGGTTATCTAGGCATCGGGGTTGGGTTTGATAATGTAATCGCATCTCCTGTTAAGGACATTGATCTATCTGGGTTTGGATTTCCGAACAACGATGAAGATGGCTTTAGAGGTGTATATCTGCCATTATTCTTGTTTCATCAAGGGGATATTTTGAAAACACGGGTCACACCTTTTTACGCTGTGGAAGCTGGATATGCTTTTGCACTTAATATGAACGGGCCTTTTAGCAATTCAGATGAGTTGTATAGAGAAGGTGGAATAATGGGTGGTGCTGGAATTGGTGTTCGTTTCAACAGTCGTTCAAAACGAGCTCAATTCAGTTTGCTCCTTAACGTAAACGTTAAGAACGTTCGGTATCAACGTGAGTATTATGCGTATGATGAGTTTTATACGACATACAGCTACCGCAACGAAATCATAGAAGAACTCTTGTTTTTTCCAGGTCTTCGATTTGGAGTAGGATTCTGATTAGAACTTCTTCCAATTTCGGAAGATGATAAACATACAACCTGAGGCTAGGGCAATTAGTCCTATTCCCATTGCAAGGTTGCCGTAAATAATGGCTCCAGTTCCGAAAAGGAAACTATACACGGCCAAACATCCAAGGAACATCCCTAGAATCTGCAGCGGTAATTGACCGTCTTCTGATCCCTCCATTCTGTAATTTTTCCATCCAGAGGTTGGGTTGATCCTTCTACAGAATTCGCGAAGCACTTCATCCGCCTCGGGGGCCGTTAAAAACGTTACTGAAACCCAACCAACGGTTGTTATCACTACGCCTGCAACCAGTTTAAAATGAGAACTTAACTCGACTAGTCCCAATGCAGGGTGAACCAATTCAAAATAGATTGCCACCAAAAATGAAATGACCATTCCGCTGATTTCGGTCCATGCATTTATTCTCCACCAGAACCAACGAAGAATAAATATGAGGCCAGTGCCTGCTCCTATCTGAAGTAAAATATTGAATGCTTGCAGTGCGTTGCTTAGCATAAGCGCAAACACTGCGGCCAAGACCATTAGCAATAACGTGGAAATCCGCCCAACCATCACCTGCTTTTTGTCAGAAGCTTCACGGTCGATAAAACGCACATAAAAGTCGTTCACAACGTATGAGCTCCCCCAATTGAGGTGCGTGGAAATGGTGCTCATGAATGCCGCAATTAGCGATGCAATCACCAAACCAAGTAAGCCTGAAGGAAGAAAGGTGAGCATGGCAGGAAAAGCCAAATCATCATTAATTATTGATGGATCCACCTCCGGGAATGCAGCCCCAATACTGGCTAAGTCAGGGAAAACCACAACCGAGCAAAGCGCTATAATAATCCAAGGCCAAGGCCTTAATGCATAGTGCGCAATATTGAAAAACAGGGTTGCGCCCATTGCATGGCGTTCGTCTTTTGCGGCCAACATTCGCTGGGCGATGTACCCGCCTCCACCGGGTTCTGCGCCCGGATACCAAACACTCCACCATTGAACTGCCAACGGCACAATCAAAAGCGGTATCAAGTTTTTAGTATCACTAAAGTCAGGAAAAAAGGAGGTCAACTCCCCCACCCTTTCATTGGCAAGTAAGTTTTCCAATCCACCAATTTGAGGAAGATCGACCAAAACGTAGGCCGCCCAAACCGTGCCTATCATTGCTAATAAGAATTGAAAGAAATCAGTAATCAACACGCCCCGCAATCCACCGAGCATACTGTAAAGCACAGTCACCGAACCCGCGATCACAACACTCTCAACTGGAGAAAGACCAAGCATAATCCCTCCGATCTTGATTGCTGCAAGACAGACCGTGGCCATGATCATTACGTTAAAGAATACCCCAAGGTAAATTGCTCGGAATCCACGAAGGAATGCAGCGCCCTTCCCACCATATCTAATCTCGTAGAATTCAAGATCGGTCAGAACCCCACTTCTTCGCCACAACTTAGAGTAGACGAAAACCGTCAGCATTCCTGTTAAAAGAAAGGACCACCAAACCCAGTTTCCAGCAACACCATTCTTTCTTACGATGTCGGTTACCAAGTTTGGTGTGTCTGCCGAGAACGTTGTGGCCACCATACTTACTCCAAGCAGCCACCAAGGCATATTCCTACCCGAAAGAAAAAACTCCTTAGAACTTGTACCTGCTTTACGGGAAACCGCAATTCCGATGATCAATGAGACCAAAAAGAATAGGGCTATAATAATCTGATCAATACCTGATAATTGCATGGAGTGTGGTTAGAGGAGAAAAGTAGGTGAATTCTTCGCAGACAGTTTTCACCCTCTGTCTATGTTTTCAACTATTGCTGTTGAATACCAAATCTCCTTAAAAGAAGTTAATAGGTTATTCTGCCTGCTTCGAACTTTCAATATTTAAGAATTCAAACCAACAATCATGAAGGATATACAAGCGTTTCTACTTTTTTCATCAGGGGCCCAACAATCGATTTTGGATAGATGCCCAACGGATGTAAACCGCTATATGGCAATTGGTGCAACGGTTTTCTTTACAGGATTGCTGGCGTTTATCTCAGCTTCATACGCACTAAATTCCGTTTTTCAGTCGCCAATTTTGGCTGTTGTTCTCGGATTGGTTTGGGGTATAATGATCTACAACCTTGATAGATTGATCGTGATGAGCTTGAGAAGCACAGGGTCATTCTTTAGAGACATGTTCATGGCATTGCCGAGAATTGCACTTGCACTTTTATTCGCGATTGTCATTTCAACTCCTCTTGAGTTGAGGATTTTCAATAATGAAATTCAGGGTGAACTCGTTCTGATGAATGTGGAACAGAAAAAAGCACATGAAACTGCAACCAAAACCCGTTTCATTGAGGAACGAAATACCCTTCTAGCAACCCGAACTGAATTGGAATCGGAGATAACCTCAATTCGAACCAAGCGTGATGATCTCGCCTTAATCGCACTTCAAGAAGCTGACGGAACAGGCGGTTCAATGAACAAGAACCTTGGGCCAATCTACGAGGCGAAAAAAGCGGAAGTTGAAAAGTTGGACAACGAACTAAAAGAAAAGGTGGCTTCTTCGCAACCTCTTATCAATGAAATTGAAAGTGGATTACAGCAGAATCTGACAGAAGAGAGAGCTGCATTGGCTTCTCTGACTTCAGTTCCAATATCTGGTATGATTGGCAAATTGGAAGCGCTCAGCCGATTGACGGCCAAGAGTCCAACTATCCGTACTGCTCATCTTTTCATCTTTCTTTTGTTTGTTGCTTTAGAACTTACTCCGATCTTGGTTAAACTCATCTCGTTGCGTTCACCGTACGACATGCGTTTGTCGACCCATGAATTCAATCACGAAACAAACAACTCAGTCATCCGACATTTGGCCGACAGTAAAATGAAGGAATCAATTTCTGTAAACGGATCTGTGATAGGTCATAGAACAAAGGCAACCATTGAAGCAGAAAAGGCCATCATTGATCAAAGGCTAAAAGAAAAGCTGGACAAAGTTCGAAATGGAAATTCGGGATGGGACAACGCTTTTGGTTAATCTCGTCTGAATCAGTCAATTGAAATCAATTGACAATACCTTCGCCCTCCAATGAATACCAGCATTATCAAGTTCTTAACTGAACGAAAAGTGATGTCTCTCGCTACAAGCATCAATGACCAACCTTATTGTGCACACTGCTTTTTTGCGTTCGACTCCGAAAATAATTGCTTGCTTTTTCTGAGTGATGAGAATACTCGTCATATTTCTGAAGCGGTTCAAAATCAGAAGGTTGGAGGTACGATTAATGCCGAAAATGTATCGGTAGCCAAATTGCAAGGAATCCAGTTTACTGGGCATTTCATCCAACCGGATAGTGAAGTCCAAAAGCAGATGTATGAAGTCTATTACTCCAAGCACCCCTTTGCTCGTGCGAAGCCTGCACCTATCTGGGCCATCGAATTGCACACCATGAAAATGACGGATAACACTTTAGGTTTTGGCACCAAACATCACTGGTCGAAAGAAGGTTACTGAAGCTTGAGCACTTCCAAATTAATTGGAATTATAAGTCCATCGTGGGCGCAGATCGTATTCTCAAATTCGGTCTTGGCTTCTTTCAACAGTAGGTCGACTTTCTTGTACCTAGACGAATAATGTCCGATTACTAACTGCCCTACTTTGGCAGCTTTTGCAACTTGAGCTGCTTCTTGTGCCGTACTATGAAATCGCTTTTTAGCAATTTCTTGTTTTGATGAATCATAGGTTGCTTCATGATAAAGCAACGAGCTTTCATTGATTTCTTTCAAAGCAAAATCCGCAGGAAGCGTGTCTGTACAGTAGGAATAGCTTCTCAACTTTGCCTCAGGATGAAAGAGATCATTATTCTCTATTACATCACCATTTCGTTTCAATAATTGCTCTCCGTTCAAGGCTTTTCTAATCTGCTCAGGTGACAACCGATATCGATCAATCGCATCTTTTCTAAATTTCCTTCTTTTTGGATGTTCGTTAAAACGAAATCCAAAACACGGAACGCCATGTTTAAGCGGAAACGCTCGAACAGAAATGTTTTCATCTAAAAATACTGACTCTGATGTTTCAGGTTCTAACTCCAAATGAATCAGTGGAAAGCTGAGCGAAGAATTTGCATGCCGAAGTTGGACTTCCATTATTTCCGAAAGGCCCTTTGGAGAAACTAGTGTTAAGGGCTTAGTTCTACCAGCTAGATCCAATGACCACAGAAGGCCCATCAATCCTAAGTAATGATCCCCATGTAGATGTGAAATGAATATTGCCTTAAGGAATTTGGTTCGAGCCTTCTCTTGAATAATTCTGATTTGCGTTCCCTCAGCACAATCTATCAAATAGCTCGCATCTGGGAACGCTAATAATTGACCGCTCGGATTGCGTTCGGCCGTAGGTATCGCACTTCCACAACCAAGAATTATTACTTCCATTTCGGCATAATAAAAAACATAAAAAAAGCCCCGGATAGATCCGAGGCTTTCAATTTTTTAATGAATCGTGATTTACTTCACAGTCATCTTTCTTGTGCTAACAGAATTTCCGTTAGACAGCGTATATATGTACATGCCGCTAGGTAAGGCACTTGCATCAAAGTCAAAGTTGTTCAAGCCGTTCTTAGCTGTAACCGTTCTTGTATGTACTTCCTTTCCAAGTATGCTGTAAACCGAGAACTGCAGGTTGTTCATTGCAGTTGGAGCATTGAATTGAATGGTTGTTAATCCACTGAACGGATTAGGATAGTTATCCAAAATTGCAAATTGTGTAGGATCCATATCACGGATGCCAAGCGATCCTAGGCGAACATCCAAGAA
>JBLFWJ010000059.1:0-17405 GCA_047611425.1 Bacteroidia bacterium
AACCAAAATGGTGGGTGTGCAAAGTTTATAGATCCTGAAATGAAACCATTGGAGATGTCATCAGGCTCTCCTGGATTTGTAACCTGTTCCATAAAAATGGAAAGACCAATTTCTTCAATCAACTGTTCGTTTCCATCCTGAAGACTAATGGCTTTGTCGGCATTCCAAGAAATAATTGGTTCACCAGTAGAGCTAACTGGGCAATCACCACCAACGCATTCAAGTGTCCAATACCCATCGCTAAAATCTTCTCCTGGTAAGTCAATTGAATCCTTAAGCTTCAAAACGAAATCTGCATCAGGAACTTTAAACGGATCATACACTTTAACATAGACTGGCGCCATCCCTTCCTGATAGGTTATTTCCTGCATTCTATGATCTGGTGAAGCAAGAATCCCATTTACAGACTCCGTGGTTAAGAAGACCTCTCTACCTCCATTGCCCTGTCCCTCAATTCTGGTAATCAATGGACCATCGCCATAATTGGCATTAATGATAGTTCCTTCTCGTTCAGGTCCTTCAATGTGCGGAACACCCAATACAGGCGAAATTGCAGTTCCTGCTGGTGTTTTACGACCAGCTAGGTACGGTTTCTTTTGACCATCCAACAATAATGGATCAGATTGGTCATACTTTTTATACTCATTAAAGGAATAAGCGACAGCCATATAGTAATAGTCCTTATGGTTGACTAACCTTCTGTCTCCAGTAGCAAACTCATCACTGGTAATTTGAAACGTATGCTGGATTCCGTCATTTTGTCCATTGACCATTTCCTGAGGGACATTTGCACCTAACTCTTCAGACAGAGTGAAATTCACTAATTGCGCAATTGGTTCACCATCATCTTTGAAATTCTTAACGTCACATTGGCCGACCGATCTTGCAAGATCGGGATTAGTAATGTCAGAAGCAGAAACGCTTTGATCTTTCAATTGGAAAATCTGATATCCTTCAAATCGGAAGACATTATCATAAACAACTCCACTTGGACTTGTGATAAAAGGATCAGCAGCAGCGTATGATTCGCCTTTATTATTGGAGGTGGTTGGATTGGATAGCACCAAAACAAGTTCTCTATCTAATTCCACTATCTCCAAAGTTGGTGCGTCAGGTCCGTCAATTAAGACGAAACAATTATCGAATAAGGCCTGCGCCTTATCGTCTGCCTTTTGAAGTTTAACCACAGATTCGAAAGGCTCGGAACCACCTGCATCCCATGCCCAAACAACTCCTACAGTAATATCATTTACGGCACCAGGCTCCAATGTAAATGGTCCTGCGGATTGAAGGAACCTTCTATCTCCTACTGGATTGTTACCTGATTCCTCTGTCCACTCGGCTTGCGGGTTACCATTGGTTCCCCATCCTAGAGGATCCGAAGTTCCTGGAAACATATAGTCCGCCAATAAACCATTGCATCCACCTGAAGGATGACCAGTTCCACCATAGCAAAAATCTGCTCCATCTTTCCAAATACCATTCATATAGTTATAGTATTCGGATGCATCATCAGGGTCTGACCCATAAGGAGGTGCAAGGTCAGATCTAGTGAAGTACACGAACTTTCGCATACCAAATCGCTCATTATCAATAATATCATCACTATAGCCAATACCAATACCTCTATAAACGATACCGTCATCTGCCAATGCTTCACTTACCGTTGGAACAACCAATGTTCCAGTTGAATCTGTATAAGGACCTAGATTATCAACTCCATCATTGTCTTGGTAAGGTCCTTGAAAAAAGTCGATACCAACTGCAGGGGGGTTGTCTGGATATTGAGTTGGGCCACCACCGGTTGCACCATCGAATGCATCTCCATTATAGCAATATCCCAAGCCACGTCCAACGTCACATCCAACGTAGTCATCTTCCGCATCACCCAAATCAGGATCCACCCATGGGGCAAAGAACGTATTCGTCAATGTAAACGATCCACGATTGATTAGCTCATAATTCATGAACGTCATGTCATTGACCTCATCATTCGTTGCAAACGCAAAAGCTTGGGCACGGATTTCCATACCAATTGGGGATGCCCCGGTTTCTGTATGGATATTCCCTTTGTCATTAAAAACCCACCACAAAGTTTCATCACCAAAAAGTTTAACCTCTCTGGAAGAATTACAATCTGGGTTCGCAGTAAGGTCATAAAATGGGTAGTCGCCTCCATCTTCTGGATTGTAATCACCACTTCCATCAGTATCATTAAACGGAGCCAAATAAAAATCTTGGCCTAAACCTGGGTCACCATGTGCAGGCCAATTCAAAATATCATCAGGAATCGTATAACCTGGAAATTCTTCTGAAGGATCACACTCGGGAAGGATACAAGCATTAAAAGCAACAAATTCGTTCACGTCTTTTCGTGTAATCTCGAAGAATCTGTCATAATAATTACAGGTATATGCATCAATTTCTGCGTTTGCAAGGTCCAAGGGACCTGGCCAAAAATCGAATCCATTTGCTCGAAAAGCCAAAGCAGCAACTTTCAATTGATTGTTAACGTCTACTCCACCCATCCATAGTGATCCAGAGAAAATAGAATGCTTTCCTGAATTTTTAGGCACTTCATATTGCCCTAATTCTAAATCCCACCACATGTCTCCACCAGTTTGAATCATCGTCCTCACGTTGTTCAAATCGAGTTCGATGGAACCTGCGGGAGGTAAACATCCAGCGGCCAATCCACTCGGACCAGCGGCACGACCGTGGCCCTGAGCTACGGAAGTATACGGTTTGTGCCTTGCTTGGGTATTCAAGCTAAACACCGCCATTATTACGGTAAGTACTGATATTCTTAATGCAGACATTGCTACAGTGTTTTTACGATTCAACTATTAGTTTCTAGAAATTCCAAGCTACTCCCAATCTTATCTGTCTCGGTGTTGAGAAGTTATCTGGATTTGCGGCTTTGATACTGTACTGATCTCGGTAAGACTGCTCGTCTGTTTGAGCTGCAATACCTGTTTGGTTAGAGGCTGCCGCTAGGTAACCATCATCATCCGCACTACCAGTTTTCCTATATACTGAGACAACATTTGCTGTATTCAACAAGTTCAATACTTGTAGATAAACATTCAAATACGACTTAAACCCTTTCACTTTCACCCCGTTCTTTTCCTTTTCCTTTCCTCCAAGATTAAAATCTCTTTCAACTTTAAGGTCAAGTCTATACTGCCACGGTCTAGAGGAACCATTGATTCCGCCTTCCACAAATGAGCTACCAGAAGGGACTATCAATGCGCGAGCATTAGCGTTAGTTTGTCGCGTATATGGCGAGCCACTATTTGCACTTACCGTCAAGTTGGCTCCAAAACTCTGCAACCAGTTAATCGTCTTTCCTCCCTTTGTAATGGTTTTTGGCCCCTTATACTTACTACCAGCATTAAATCTATAATCAGCATTCAGAACAATTCTGTGTCTTTGGTCATAGTCATAAGGAGAGATGATTCTCAGGTTAGGAAATCCAGCATTCACCAAATTCAGACCTGTTTCATCATTCGAACCAGTACCATCAGCAAACTGAAGTGTATAGGCCATACGCATTTGAAATCTTTTTGTCCTTCTCATATCGTATGAAATGGTGAGGCCTTTAACAGTTCCAAAGTCAATGTTTCCGAATGTGGTGTATGAGGTTGGATATGCTCCTGCCAATCGAATCACCTGTATTTGATCCCGTACTTCGCGGTAAAACGCATTCAAGTGAATTGCTGAGTTCTTTGTAAGCTTTTGCTTGAATCCAACGCTATACTCAATCGTTTTAGTTGGTTTCAAATTCGGATTATTCAACCTGTCATTATCATTTTGAATAAATAGATAGCTTACCAAATCTAGCCGGTTTCGACCTGTAGGACGCTCAGTCAACACATCATAATTCGCATAAAAGTTCGCGTCTTTAGAAATCGGAAAAGAGAAGGATACGCGAGGCATTACATTAACCTGAGGAACATAATCTTTAAACGCCCCTGATTCAACAACATCAGAACTACTTGGGTCTGGTGTATTCTTAAGCCAAGGTGCGATATTACCACCAACCTCTAATGATGACGGTTCAGAAATTTCCTCTCCCTTTATATTATACCAAGTATCTCCATCACGATAACCCACCGGAGCTGTTGGGTTTTCTATGCTGTTAGCGTAAACCACAAAGTCATCTCCAATATTCTCTGGGTGAATGATATCAGGATTCTCTGCACTAATCTCAGCGGCAGTTTTAGCTTCTTTCAATAAATATGGATCTTTTAGAACTTTCTGATTTGCATCAAATCGATCCACTCTGAATCCAACCCTAAAAATCAAATCTTTAAAGGTGAATTCATCTTCAAGATAGCCTGCCATGTAGATTGGTCGGAAGGCTCCAACTTTTCTAGTAAGGTTTCCATATGCATCTCGGTCTGAGAAAAAGTCATCAAATGTTGGATTGCTACTTAATTTCTTACCAGTGTGGTCATATCCGTAGTAAGTCACCAATGGATTTCCACTGTTTAGTAATTCATCTGCGCTGAACCAATCGATATTCAAGAATTCTGGATCAAGAGAATCAATATAAAGGAAGTCCATACCCTGTGGATCAAGCCCCAAAGCCTCTCTCATATTGTAATCAAAATAACTTTGTTGAAATCCATGAGATATCTCATTCGTTTCATCGGGTGTGAAAAGCGGATTATATGAAATGGTATCAGAAAAGGACCCATGTTCATCCAAATGAACGATACCATTCTCTAAATCCAAATTGGCCAGGTGACTGTTAATACGTTGTCGACCAATCGTCCAAAGTCCCATAGGGTTAGTAAAATCGATTCTACTATCTACCCTTTGCTCGTATTCAAAGCCCAATGAGATACTATGGTTCTTAATATCAGCAGAACCTGAAGCAGATATTCTTAACTGTGTTCTATTATCATTTGAATACAAGTTAAACGGCAAGCCTGAACCATTCCAAAGGCCATATACATTACTCGGTGCATCTCCATTTCTTAACGCGCCTCTGTCCGCATCAATTTGAGTCAAATTTTCGTAATGATCCTCAGCGTCCGGATACAAGTTATAGTACTGCTGAGTGTATGCACTCATGTTAGGATTGATATCACTAGGCGTAAAATCAACTAACGTATCGTTGTAAGGTCCTTGTAACCACCCAAATAACCTTTGTGTAGTATCAACACCAAGTGCATAGGTAGGCTCTCTATGGGTTACAAATTTTCCAACATAGCCGTAGTTGAATAAGTCTTGCTTGTGTGACTCATCTTGACGAGTTCTTGTAAAACTTTCATAATCAACCTGAATGTTATACAAAGCATTCATAATTGCCGGTGGATTATCCGGGTCAATGTCCTTCTTATTAAAACGCTGTGTGTATCGGCCAAAAACTCTCCAAGTATTTTGGATTTGCTGACCATTATTATCGAAGTTAAATAGAGACCTATCAAAACTAAATTCATTACGAACATTGTATGCCAACGAACCACCAACCTTTAAAGTCACATTCGGTGTTGTCACAAAATCCAGATTTGCATTTGCAACAATCCCTTTTATCGGTGTGTTTTGCTTTGCCTTAACCAACTCTAATTGACTACTGCTAATATATTCTGCCGACAAATCTGTACCGCCTACTGGATTTCTTCGTACTGGATTAGCCCAAAGCTCTTCGAGTGCGTCATCCTTAACCTTCCAAACACCATTCGCAGATGGGTCACGATCTTTGCTGTAGTTCAATTCTGCAGCCAAAAAGTAACCTACAATTGAACGCTTCTTTTTTCCTTCGGGATCACTCTTGTCTTTAATTCTGATCAACGGACCAGTAAGATTGGCTGACAACAGATTATTATTGTACTGATCGAATCCAATATTAGTCCCTCCTAAACTAAATCCAGAGGTGCGGATTTCAAACCCACCATGGGTTTTTTCAGCTGCGCCTTTGGTCGTAATTGAAATAATACCACCAGAAGCATCTCCGTACTTTGCAGGTATACCTCCAGTAAACACCTTTACCTCGGCAGTAGCAGCTTGAGTAACTGCGTTAGAACCTCTCACTTTTACACCATCTACATAAATAAAGGATGCATCATTATTAGTACCAGATTGACGAGAACCACGAATACTACCAATACCACCATTACCGTCTTCTTGCACACCACCAACCATGGTAGCAACTCCCGCCACACCTCTAGTTGCCATTGCTGTCACGTTATCAGACGTAAACACTTGACTCGCTCCACCATCTTGTTTAACCAGAGGAACCCTATGCTCGGTAACCACAACTTCATCAAGCTTAACTCCAGTGGTAAGAGTGAAATCAACCATCACAATCTCGTCAGAAGAAACTACAACACCGTTTCTACCAGCTGGAGAAAATCCCACGGCACTAGCTTTGACATAATAATTTGAAGCCGGCTTTAACGCCTTGATTTTAAATACACCATCGAAATCCGTTGATCCACCCGTTACAATTGCACCTGCTTGCTCTACAGAAACGTTAGCAAATGGAACTGGAAGACCTTTATCATCCACGACAGTACCTCTTATGGTACCTGTTTGAGCCATTACGTTTGTAATGCTGAAAACTGCTAGACAAATGAGTAGGAGTAGTTTGTTTCTCATACCTTATAGTTAGTGGTTACCCTTAATTTTAGGCGCGGCTAAAATAGTACAATTGGTAAGGGTATTCAAAATTTATTCAATTTGTGTTAATGTGTGTTAAACCTACCGTAAATAGGGCGTTTCAAGGATTGCACGATAGATGATTGCCTTGCGAAGATCAAGCCCATTTGACAGTTCTTCGACTACCTGATCTACGTAGGTTTCATCTTCTTCACTTTCTTGCATCTGTCGGTTGCTTACTCGTTTGTGATTAGCAACCTCACTTTGCGACATTTTATATTCGACTGCTGGTTTTTTTGGTGCATCAACAGTTAAAAACGGTTCGGGATTATGAACATGGCCTTCATGACCTGGACGCACCTCCACCGGAACTGGTTCAACATATTCTTCAGCATCTTCCTGATGAGTGAATTCCCGAAGAATATCCTCGATTGTTGTTCCTTTTTTGGGAGTGGCCTGGCCTTTTTGAGGAGCTTTTTTCTTACCGGCAAAAACGCGATAAAGCATATAACCAACCACGGCCAATACGTACACTATGTTTCCTATATCATCCATTACTTCCGCTTCTTTTTTCGATTCATCTTTTTGTTCTTCCTTCCCGTAGCCTTCATTCTCTTTCTAGTTGCTTTATCCTGCATTTTGTAATGCTTTCTCTTTCCCTTCTCCTCAGCTTTAGTCTGTTCTTTTTTTAACTGAGCCCTTTTATCATCAGCTTTTTTCTGGCCTTTAGTGGCCTTGCTTTGGGCAGTTGCATTTATTGACAAGAGAAAAACTAACCCGAGGGTCAGGATTCTTAAACGACTTCCGATTGATTTTAAACGATGCATGCGATGGGCGAATTTGGAATTTGTATTAAAGGGGTAGTGTTGTCTTCGTGACAATGATCAACGTTTAATGATTTTTGATTTTGACGATTGAATCAAATTCGCTCCTTCCTCAATAACCAACTCGGCCCCAGGCGCTAAGAATATCTTTGATTTCTTATCCATTATTAATGTAGCTCCCGCTTCAATTACCATCTTGCTATCCTTTTGAATCCTCAATGTAGATTGCTTTTCCATCTTCATTATTGAACCACTCTTTATTGTAAATACGGTTGCCTCGGCAAATAACCATTCTCCTGATTCACTTTTTCCATAAGCTTCGTGAACTGTAGCGCTTTCTCCTCGGTCCAATGAAATCTCTTTGCATTTATTCAGAATTAATGAAGGTTGAGTTGAATTTACATGATTTGGACTCAGGACAATATTACCACACCATCTTACATCCTCCTTCACTTCAAATTCATCCCAAGCAATATCAACATTTACACTTCCATTTTCCAACTCAGTAAAATTCAATTTCAATCCATTGAGCCATATAGTTCGGTTTTCAAATGACCCGAACTCACCATCCTTAAAACCAAATTTCTTGTATTGATAATTGCTTGCAAGTGTGTAACGGGGTGTTGGAGCAGGGTTTGTATAAATCGCCATGGTTGTGTTTCCTGTAATCTTTGCAAATGGATCTTTCCAATCTCCATTGGTATAGAAATTATGAACCAATGAATCGTTAATCAAATCAGTGAATCCCAGTTGCATCCTGTCTCCCGAATATAACTTTCCATCCTTATCAGAATCCACCATGGCAGCCAAATCATTATGGCCGGTAAACGGATTTGGTTTGCTTTTTTCTCGTTCTACAGGGATACTTGAGTTATTCCAAAAACACCCCAAATTAACTGGTTCCGGAACCAAATCATACCGATAATGCATGTCAAAATTCCCTTCTGCCGTTAACGGAAATATTGGACTTGCCAATCCGTTTGGCTGGTGGTGCCTTGCATTATAAATCTCGCTGCTTCCTTCCCGTTGATCTTTGCCTACTTGTATGTAAGCGTAAACGCCCGGGGTACCTTTTGAAAATTTTCCATTCATATTATTACTGCAATCATATTGAAGATACACGTCAGTGCTCATTTTGAATTGATGATTTTCTAACCATAGATATTGATTCTTAACCAAGCTATCATCGCTTACATAAGGTAGTTTAATCCTTACCACATCCCCAGTTGAACTAAAATCGCGAAGCACTACACTTACTCCATTTTCATTGTCATTAATATTTACGGTTTCTGTGTTGATCTCATTTCCTAAGGTATCCAACGCGCTAATCAACATTTGCTTTTCTGGGTGTTTCCATCGTTGCATCCATCTGTCCCACCCAGAAACCATTTGAGATGTGGATCCAGATTGTCCGGTTAAACCATAATTATGGGGTCTGCACAAAAAGGTGTGAGTTCCAGCTCCTGCAGCCGAATGCCAATGGTTGCCTCCGTATATACCATGAAGATGTTCGGCAATCGTAATAAACTTGCCAGCTCCTACTCCATCCGCAGCGTTAAATGAGGCCATATTATTCAAGCCTTTCATATTCTTGAATGCCTTTCCTCCATTTAACGCAACACCATAGCCTGCACTAGACATGGTATTCTTACCGGTCAACATTCGGTTGTTCCTCCACATTATATACAGGAGGTCAATTCTACCATCTGGTTCTTTAACTTTTGGTTCACCCCTTTTCATATTTGACCATTGATCAAATGCGTTTAGGGGCAATCCGCTATTACTGTAGAGGGTTGAATCTTGATCCATCCAGGTATCCAGAATGCCAAGTACTTGAGCTACACCATTATTTCTTGGTCGTATATCGTTACATGGAACGGTCACAATTTGGGGTAAAAAATCACCGACCATTACGTACTGGCCGAAACTAGCTTCATGAAATACTTTCGTGATTTCGCCTTTAGGGCCATCGGACTCAATTTCCACATCTAAAAATTCTCCGGCAAAATCCGGAACCTTGTAATTCCCATCCTGATCTCGCCCCCAACTACCTTTAAATGTTTCAGTCATACCTGATTGACATGGGCCGTCCTCAAAATCAACCTCTGCAAAAACAATCAAGATTCTCAGTGTATCTCTACTAGGCAACCCTACTCCATTGGATATTGATAACTGTGCTTGTGATGTAAACATCATTAACACCAGAATCAAGCTTATTACGGTTCTTACCATTCCATGCAATTTTACCATTTGTCTTCTGTTTGAGCGAATCACCATCTACATTTGTACCATGTTCAAGTTTTTACTCAAAATAGGCGTGGTAGGATTGCTTTTTGGATTTGCGGGATGCAGTACAAATGAATCCAACGTTCCCAATGTGGCTGTGAACTTGAGGCTATTGGTCTCAAACCCAGACTTTATCAACCTTAATGCAGTTGGTGGTTACGTAAACTTAGCTGGTGGCAGTCGCGGAATTATCGTTTACCGTTATTCAGTTGATGAATTCAGGGCATTTGATAGACATTGTCCATTCAATTCGGATCAAGGTTGCCGAGTCACTGTTAATTCCTCTGCCATTGAAGCGGAAGATGTTGATTGTTGCAATTCCAAGTTTTTAATATTGGACGGCAGCGTGATTGAAGGTCCAGCTAATCAACAACTCAAGCCATATACTACCAGTTTCAACGGCAATACTCTTTTGATTTATAACTAATGATTGTAGTTACCGGAGCTGCTGGTTTTATTGGAAGCTGCCTTGTTGCACAGCTAAATCTGGAACGATTCATCGACCTTATTTTGGTTGATGATTTTTCAGATCCCATCAAAATGAAAAATCTTGATGGCAAAAAATTCAGCCAAAAAGTACACAGAGATGAATTCATTCCTTGGTTAAACAAGAACCATGAAATGGTTCAGTTCATTTTTCACCTTGGTGCAAGAACAGACACAACCGAATTTGATCGATCAATCTTTGATCGACTCAACCTTAATTATTCTAAAGAAGTTTGGAACGCTTGCATTGAATATGGTCTCCCAATAGTTTACGCTAGTTCTGCCGCCACATATGGTGGAGGCGAATTTGGCTTCAATGATGATCACTCGTCAATCTCTCAACTTAAACCTTTAAATCCATATGGTGACTCCAAACAGCAATTTGATGTTTGGGCACTATCGCAAGAACGTCAGCCTTTCTTCTGGGCAGGCCTTAAATTTTTTAACGTTTACGGTCCAAATGAATACCATAAAGGCCGAATGGCTTCTGTGGTAATGCATGCACATAAGCAAATTAAGGAGACTGATAAAATGAATCTCTTTCGCTCGCACAATCCTGATTATAAGAATGGTGAGCAACTAAGAGATTTCATTTACGTGAAGGATTTAGCACGGGTGTGTATGTTCCTTATGCGCAGTCGTCCTCAAAATGGCATATTCAATCTAGGTAGCGGTAAAGCGCGAACGTTTAAGGATCTGGTTTCTGCAACTTTCCGAGCAGCAAATAAACCTGAAGCCATTGATTTTGTGGACACGCCACAAGACATTCGCGACAAATACCAATACTTTACCGAGGCAGAAATGGGCAAACTCAAATCAATTGGATACGATACTCCCTTCACTCCCTTAGAAAAGGGTGTAGAAGAATACGTAATCCAGTACCTGAGCAGCCATTCCTACTTCTAGCAGGGGTAAGTTGTTCGTTTTTTTCTCTTGTCAATACGTCAAAGAACGTTTTCAAAACCAGCCTATTTCTAGGTTGAGTATTCACTTAGGAGACTAAGGCTCTTAAATCTTTAAAAATCGCTTAGTAAACACTTGGTCACCTCGCCTTATAACTACCAAGTAATTGCCAGGCAATTCAGTTCCTAAATCCAACTTCATTCCTGTCTCTATCGTTTCCTCACTTACTGAAGTATGGTAGGCCATCCTTCCCATCGCGTCATATACATCAATAGAGGTTTCCACATCACCAGATCTTATGGTGAATTCAAAATCAAACACCAATGATCCATGACTAGGATTAGGATAGATTTCGAATCCTTGTTCTGCCAATGGATCATCTATTACGTTTCCGCGATCCGTCCCGTTTCTAAAAGCAGGTACGTCTTCTGAGGCTTCAATCTTTTGGATGGTTACTTGCTTCGTTTGAGCGTAAACGTTTCCAGCATCAATCAGTATCCAAATAAAAACCACTGTCATGATTAATAGTAGTCCACCGATGAATCGTCCTGCATCGCTTATATAAGTAGAGTCTTTTTTCATGTTTTCTTTGGTTAGTACGTTATTCATATTTCTGAGATTAAAATTACGTGGGGCTTTGCCAGTCGACAACCCACAACACGACCTGAAAAAACAGGTCTAACACGTCACAAAATGTGTTAATTGAAGTCTAAGTGACTGTTATTCAATATTTTAAGAATCATCCGAAGTTGCATTTCTAATTGAGTTTCGACACTTGACAACGATACAGTCTTAAATTTCATTTCTAAGGGCAATAATTACACGTCTTACCAATATTAAAATGACATTTCTAACTGAGGTCTCTGTCCTATCTTTAATATACAATTTTGATACAAACCATGGACACCAGTAAAATCAGGCAATTACAGTGGTAGCATGACCGAATCAACCATGTTTAAGTATGCTACAATTGGTAAAATAGGTGTACTATTATTACACTTCTAACTGGCTTTTTCAATTACTAACAGATCAATATTCTAACATGTCTAAGAGCAATTCTGACAAACTCTACCAATTGATTAATGCCCTTTCTAAACCAGAAAAGAGGTATTTCAAGGTTTATACGTCTAAGCAAGGGTCAGATAACAACAATTACCATGTTCTCTTTGACGCAATAGACAAGCTTTCGGAGCCAGATGAGGTTAAGCTTGTAAAGACTTTGAAAAAGGCAAACTTCTCCAATGCGCTGCCCATCGCAAAGACGCGTCTCTATAACGTGATCTTGAAAAGTTTGGACTCTTATCACTCAAATAGTTCGATTGATGCACAGCTTAAAAAGACCCTGCACTGTGCTGAGATTCTGTACAAGAAATCATTGTATGTGCAAAGTTCCAGGCTGTTGAAAGGAGCCAAAAAATTGGCTTACGAACATGAAAAGCACACTACCCTACTTGAGATATTCATGTGGGAAAAACTGCTCATAGAAAAGGACAACTATGAGAATTTGACCGATGATGACATCCTTGAAATGATGGAAGAAAATGCCAAAGCCATCAGAAATATTGAGGACTACAACGACCTATGGGGAATTAAGAGTAGGCTCTTCAATATTCTAAACAGACAGGGTAAAGCCAGAAGCACAGCGGACCTTGAAAGGTTTAAAGCTATAATGGATGAAACGTTGGTTAAGAAGAAAAAGGAGGACCTCTATTATCAAACTACTTATCTGTACAACCACATTTACAGCGCCTATTACTTTGGTGTAGGTGATTATAAGAACAGCTACAAATACCTTAAAGCAAACGTAGAGCACATCGAGAAAAACGTTGAGCGATTCAGTGAAGAACCAAACGTTTACTTCTCTGTATTGACCAATATCGTATACATAGCCAGTCAGGTTAACATGTATGATCAGGTTTTCTTTTACCTGGACAAGCTTAGGGCTCTACCGAGCACCATGGACACCAAGGGCAATGAGGACATGGACATCAAACTGTTTTCAAGCACGTATTCCATTGAGCTAACGATATACTTCCTCACTGGTGAGTTTGACAAAGGTGTTGAGATTATACCTCAAGTTGAAAACGGTCTAATTCTTTATGAGCACAAGTTGAACAGTGTGAGGCGTGCCTTTTTCTACTTTAATATCGCGATAATCTACTTTGGTGCCAACGATTACAATTCCTCACTCAAGTGGATCAATAAGCTTCTGAACGACATCAACATTAACAAGTCTGAAGACATCTACTGCTTTGCACAATTGGTAAACCTACTCATCCATATCGAACTGGACTCCAATACATTACTACCTTACGCACTACGCTCAACGCAGCGATATCTATCAACTAGAAACCGCTACTACAAATTCGAGACTACTGTTCTTGAGTTCATCGGGAAGCTTCTGAAATCCACAGATGCACAGAGCACGAAAGAACACTACGCAACCTTTGTTGAACAATTGAAGCCATTAAAAGAAGACAGTTTTGAAAAGGCAGCGTTCGAATACTTCGACTTTATCAGCTGGGCTGAAAGCAAACTTGGCAACAAGACCTTTGCCGAGATTAAAAGAGAAAAAGCTGGATTGAAGGACCGACTATAAATTGTCGCGCCACTCCACTAAGAATGACTTAATGGAATTCAACCGGTTAACTACTTCCGTTTCATTGACCGCATCATCTCGGTTTTCTCTGAGCTTCTTTTTTGCTCCTTGGAGCGTAAAGCCGCGCTCTTTTACCAAATGGTAAATGATGCGAAGATTATCAAGATCCTTCTGGGTAAACATGCGGTTACCCTTACGATTTTTCTTCGGCTTAATGATGGTGAATTCCTTTTCCCAAAAACGAATCAAGGAAGTATTAACCCCAAATATTTCTGCCACTTCTCCAATGGAGTAGTACAGTTTTTCTATTGGTTTTTCCTTGTACGGAGCCATGTCAATCGAATGATTGATTAGATCTAGACGACAATTCTACCACACGTTCGTACTCCTCTGGGCTAAGATCATTAAAGAAGAAATTAACAGGGTTAATCTTCTCCCCATGCTTAATTACTTCATAATGAAGGTGAGGAGCTGTACTAGTTCCAGTGGTACCAACATACCCAATAACCTCACCCCTTTTCACTTTCTGACCCTTTCGTACATTGAATTTGCTCATGTGAGCATACAGCGTTACGTAGCCATAACCATGGTCAATCTTAATGTTCTTCCCGTAACCGTTTCTTTTAATCTCGACCTGCTTTACAACCCCATCACCAGTGGCGTAAATTTCTGTACCACGATTAGCCGTAAAATCAATTCCAGTGTGGAAATGACGAATTTTATAAATAGGATGTATCCTCCAATTGAACCCAGAAGCAACCCGTTTCAACTTTTCGTTGGCCACTGGCTGAATAGCAGGAATGGCGGAAAGCATTTCTTCTTTGCTCTTCGCCAATGAAATCACTTCATCAAAGGAACGTGACTGTACAACCAATTGCCTGGTCAACATGTCCAGTTTTTCACTAGTCTCTTTAATCACATCAGAATTAACGTAACCTTCAAGATTCTGGTAGCGATTTACGCCACCATATCCAGCCTTTCGGACTGTTGACGGAATTGGTTCTGCCTCAAAAATCACACGGTAGATGTCATCATCCTTCTCTCGCAATTCAGCAAGCACGGTAGACGCATCAATCATCCGTCCATTAAGAATCTTGTATTGCATCTCAAGATTAGCAATCTCACGTTGAAGTTGCTTCTCCTTCGGAGAATCGAAAAAGGTCGTAAACAGTAAAACCACAATAAACGAGAATACTGCAGCTGTAGCAACGTAGCCGCCAATACGCAAAGCGTATTGCTTAGCACCCATTTCAACCTTTTCATAGGTTAATGAATCCTTGTCATACCGGTATTTAACCTTGGTCATGCAGTATGGTACTTTGGTTATTTTTGCCCGCCTGAATTAACCGTCTCCCCAGATCGGTATTTCCCACTCTTAACTCAGGACGTGCGAATTTAGAAAAATACAACGAAGATCAACATGAAACGGACCTGTTAAATTGATCGAAAAAACTTTCAGTCAGCGCCATAAACCACATGAACGCCAATAATATAAGAGAGAAGTTTCTAAAGTTCTTCGAGCAGAAAGGACATCGTATTGTATCGTCTTCGCCAATGGTGGTAAAAGATGATCCAACGTTGATGTTTAACAATGCTGGGATGAACCAATTCAAGGATGTTTTTCTGGGAAATAGAAAAGCCGCAGCACCTCGAGTAACCGATACACAAAAGTGTCTTCGAGTTTCGGGTAAGCACAACGATTTGGAAGAAGTAGGTGTAGACACCTACCACCATACCATGTTCGAAATGCTGGGCAACTGGAGTTTCGGAGATTACTTTAAAATCGATTCGATTGACTGGGCTTGGGAATTCCTTACAGAGGAATTGAAGCTGGACAAAGATCGTTTGTATGCCACCGTTTTTGAAGGCGATAAAAGCGACAACTTGGGTCTAGACGAAGAAGCCAAAACACTTTGGTTGAAGTTCCTTCCAGCAGACCGCGTAATACCGGCTAGCAAGAAGGATAACTTCTGGGAAATGGGCGAAATGGGCCCATGTGGCCCATGTTCTGAGATTCACATCGATCTTAGAAACGATGAGGAACGAGCCAAAATTGACGGCCGTGAACTGGTGAATGAGGATCATCCACAGGTAATTGAGATCTGGAATTTGGTGTTCATGGAATTCAACCGAAAGGCGGATGGATCCTTGGAACCTTTGCCAGCTAAGCACGTGGACACAGGAATGGGATTTGAACGTCTTTGTATGGCTGTTCAAGGAAAACGTTCCAACTACGACACCGATTTATTTGCCCCTTTAATCAGCAAGGTTGAAAGCTTGTCTGGGAAGAAATATCAAAGCTCTGATAGTGAGACCGACATTGCCATTCGTGTAATTGTAGATCACATCCGAGCCATTGCATTTTCCATTGCAGATGGACAATTGCCAAGTAACTCTGGAGCTGGATATGTAATCAAGCGAATCCTTCGAAGAGCAGTTCGATACGGGTACAGCTTTTTAGAGTTGAATAAGCCATTCTTGCATGAACTGGTTGAAGCATTGGCTACGGAAATGGGAGGAACATTTCCTGAATTACCCAAGCAGAAAGACCTGATAACAAAGGTGATTCATGAGGAAGAGCAAAGCTTTCTAAGAACACTTGGAAAAGGAATTGATCGATTCACCGATCATGCTAAGAAGAATTCTGGGGCAACCGTTTCGGGCGAATTTGCTTTTGAATTGTACGACACATTTGGCTTCCCCTTAGACTTAACTCAACTTCTTGCCAAAGAGCGAGATCTAGAAGTCGATTTGGAAGTCTTCAATGAGAAGCTAGAGGAACAACGAAACCGTTCTAGAGAGGCTACAATCACAGATTCTTCGGACTGGGTGGAATTGATCAAAGACGACAGAGAAGAATTTATCGGGTACAATCGAACCGAATCAGATGTAAAGATTACGCGTTACAGAAAGGTCTCAGCCAAAGGCAAAGAGTTTTACCATCTGGTATTCAACATTACCCCTTTCTATGCTGAGAGTGGTGGCCAAGTTGGAGATACTGGTACCATCTCAAATGAGAATGAGTCCATTATCATCTTCGATACCAAGAAGGAAAATCAGTTAACGGTTCACTTTTCGGAGGAGCTGCCTAACGACCCAAGTGCTCCTTTCAAAGCACAAGTTGATGCTGAAAAACGATTGCTCACTACAAACAATCATTCGGCTACACATCTTCTTCATGCTGTATTGCGAGAAAAGCTTGGCAGTCATGTTGAGCAGAAAGGCTCATTGGTGAACCCAGAATATTTGCGATTCGACTTTTCCCATTTCTCCAAAGTGACAGATGAAGAAGTTGCAGAAATTGAAGCAGAAGTAAACAGTCGGATTCGTGAGAATATCGAACTGAATGAGCAACGCGACATTCCTATTGACGAGGCGAAAACCCTTGGAGCGATGGCCCTTTTCGGTGAGAAGTACGGAGACTTAGTTCGTGTGATCACATTCAATTCTGAATTCTCGGTTGAATTATGTGGAGGAACTCACGTGAACGCAACCGGTCAGATTGGACTATTCAAAATAATATCCGAAGGATCTGTTGCGGCAGGTATCAGAAGAATTGAAGCCATATCTGGACAGTCCGCTTTGGATCATGTCAATGCGGCCGAAGCTCAAGTCAAAACGTTGAAAGACTTGCTAAAAGCGAAAGACCCAGTAAAAGGGGTTGAGCAATTGATGGCTGCTGTCAAAGAATTGAAGCA
>JBLFWJ010000060.1:0-17307 GCA_047611425.1 Bacteroidia bacterium
ATAACCAGGCAATGGGCACTCTAGAGGTTCATTTGGACATCACGGAACGTAAGACGTTTCAAGAAGAATTACGCACGGCAAAGCAAAAGGCTGAGGCTTCCAATTTTGCGAAAGAGAAGTTTTTGGCAAATATGAGCCATGAGATTCGAACGCCTTTGAACGCCATTAATGGATTGACAGAACTACTTTTCGATTTACGACCCAGTAAGGCGCAAAAAGATTACTTATCGGCCATTAAAACATCTTCTGATAATTTGCTGGTAATAATCAATGATATCCTTGATTATTCCAAGATTGAAACCGGTAACCTTTCATTAGAAAAGGTTGGGTTTGATCTAAAAAAGACAATCTCATCGCAAATGCAGGCCTTTAAATTAAAGGCCTTGGAGAACAGTGTGGATCTACGTTTAGTGGAAGACGATCGCGTTTCGGATGTCTTAATTGGTGATTCCGTAAGAATTGGTCAAGTCATAACAAACTTGCTTAGCAACGCCATCAAATTCACTCCCAACGGAACAGTAGCATTGGCTTATGAGTTGCTTGAAAGCAATAAAGAATCGAACCTTATTGAGTTTCAAGTTATTGATAATGGTGTGGGGATTAACCCAGAGAATCTGCAAGAAATATTCGAAAGTTTTAAGCAAGAGGATGACAGTATATCCCGAAAATTTGGCGGCACCGGCTTGGGTCTAGCCATAACCCAGCAACTGGTTGAATTGCACGATAGTAAACTCAAAGTTGAAAGCCAAAAAGGCCTGGGCTCCACCTTCTCATTCAAGGTTCGGTTTAATATTGGAGTGAGGGCAGATCTGCCAATTGATGGCAGAATTAACAGAGGCAACCTAGCATTTCAAAACTTGACTATCCTTTTGGCGGAGGATCATGAAATCAATCAAATAGTGGCTCGCAATCTTCTGGAGAAATTCGGAGCAAGCGTTGAGGTGGCAGAAAACGGTCGCGAAGTGTTAAAAATGCTGATGAAAAAACGGTACGATGTAGTCCTGATGGACATGCAAATGCCGAAAATGAATGGTCTAACGGCTACTCGGTCAATTCGCAATAAAATGGGGTTAATGGGGTTAAACATCCCAATTGTTGCGGTTACAGCAAACGTTCATCCAACCGAAAGGCAAAAGTGTATGGACGCTGGGATGAACGGGTATGTTACAAAACCTTACGATCCAGAAGAAATAATTCACGCCATTGCCAAGGTCGTTAACCCTAGGAAAATTAAGCGCAAAGCGCTAAAAAACGTTGAGAAGAACTTGAAGGAGAATACTGCCGCATCAAGCACCGCCCAAGGAAAATTGTACGACCTGACAAACCTGAAAAAATTGTCAGGCGGCAATGATGATTTTGTGCGAAAAATGGTTCTCTTGTTCTTGGATAAAATCCCAAAAAACATAGCCAAGCTTGAATTAAGTTTGGAACAAAAGGACTATAAAAATCTAGGAAACGTAGCGCACATGATTCGTCCAACTATCACTTCGTTAAGAATTGATACAGCTTCACAAGCACTAAGAAGTATTGAGAATTACGCTAAGAACCTTACCTCGTTGGAGCTGCTGCCTAAGCTTATGATTACAGTTAAAACAGACCTTAAATTGGTTATTAATCAAATGAGGCAAGAGTTGGAAGCTGAGCCGGTGAACGAATAGTTCTCCAACGATTCCCAATATGGGAATCGCTTCCCGATTCGATCCAGAATCAAGTACCCCTTCTAGGCACATCTATTTGTTTATCAGTAACTTACGTTATTTTTATAGCATGGCACATCTATCGCCTGTATAGAATAGAAACAAAACTGAATTGTCATGAAAAAGAAAGTAATGGATGTATTTGTGATTGAGGATGATGCACGATACAGTAAAATATTAGCAAACACTATTGAAGCCAAGGGCCACAATGTGATTCAGTATGAGAAACTGGAAGATTGCCTTCGAAGCAATCGAAAAAATCCAGATCTCGCGTTCGTAAGTCAGAATTCGACTAATACAGAAAGCAATACTGCTTTGATTCAAGAAATCAAGTTCAACTCACCCTCAACCCAACTAGTGGTTATGTCACAAAAAGAGAGTTTGGAATTAGCCGTTCGAGCATTGAAAAACGGTGCTTCTGATTTCATCGTTAAGGATGCAAGAATTCTAGCTCGTGTTGGTATCACAATTCAAAAGGCCGAACAGGCAATTGCCGAAAAACAAAAAAGATGGGCTGAGCGAATCATGAAAAAAGCTCTTCCTACAATTGGGCTTTCCGCTCTTGGATCTATTCTACTTCTGATTCTTAGATAGACCGACATTACACATACTGACAAGATCAAAACCGACAATGAATCTTTTCAAACTAACCAAATTCTTACCACCGATCATCGTGTTTTTTGCACTGAGTATGAGCTCGTGCAAAGTGCAGAACATGTTCGTGGAAGACAAGCATTATGAAATCGACTCTACGTTCTTTCTAAAGCCTGAGCTTTATGAACACGTGGTACGACCTGGTGATAAGATCACCATTTCCGTCTGGGATCATGATGATTTGAGCATCGGTTCTATTTACACGATTCACAACTCAAATGAAGTATTCGGAAAGTGGGTAACCGTTGGTATCGACTCAACTATTCCCGTTCCTAAATTGGGTAGGGTTCACATCGCTGGTTTGCATATCAGCGAGGTTGAATCATTGCTTACAGAAAAGATGAGCAAGTATGTGGTCAATCCCGCTATTACGGTTAAAGTATTGAATAAGGAGGTGAATGTAATCGGCAAGGTTCGTACCCCTGGGCAATACACTTTAGAGAAGGATCAAACCACGATTATTGATGCTTTGGCAATGGCCCAAGGCACTGTTTACTATGCCGATAAGAAACATGTCCGCCTTGTAAGGGATGGCAAAACATACATTCTAGATCTAACAAAATTAGACGCTTACCACCTCACAAACTTGACGGTGAGGGCGGGTGATCTTTTGATCGTTCCCTCTAAGAAGGCGAGCGTTTTTGACCAGAAGATTAACGTGATTATTCCATTCGCATCGGCTATTTCAGCATTGACGATAGCCGCATCATTCATCGTACCAGCACTCCAAGGCAACTAAAGTGAACGACATTCAGTCCATAAAACGTCTGATTCTGCCTTTGATAAAGGGCAGTCCTTTCATACTGTTCTGTTTTGTGCTGAGCCTGTTCATCGCACGCAAGATTATCAACTATACCGTGCCGATGTACAACAGCCAGGCAAAGTTGAGGTTGGATGATCCAAAGCACAGTTACTCCAGCAACAACTTGTACAAGGACTTCGACATGTTCAGCTCGGACAAGATCCTTCAGGCTGAAGTTGCGGTATTGAAGTCACAAGCATTGTTGCTCCAAACGCTTGACAAGCTTCCATATTTTCATGTTTCTTACTACAGAATTGGAAGGATGAAAACGTCCAACATGTACAAGGATAGTCCCTTCTTGGTGGACTACAATAAGTATGATTTCAAATGTTACGACATCAATTTCAACATTCAAATTATTGATGAAGTAACCTTTCACATTTCAACGTTTGCCAATGGTGCAAAGCTTTCCAAAGAAGTAATCTTCGGAGAGCCAATCGATTTTAACGGTTGTGAATTCACCGTTCACCTTAACGAAGGTTTACTGGAGAGAAAGGAGATCAACCTGATAGACAATTACAAGTTCACCGTTCACTCCGAAATGGAGATTGTGAGGAAACTGGGCGGAAAGAATTTCGATGTAGTTCCGGTGGAAGAAGATGTTGCTGTAGTTACCGTTAGCTTGGATCACGAGGTACCTGAAATGGCTGCCGATTTCGTGAACGCACTATGCGATACCTACATCAATGACTACGTTAATGTGAAATCGAAAGCCGCAAGAACAACGCTTGAATTCTTAGACGAAAAGATCTCTCAAGTAAGTCAGGACCTAATCGAATCTGAGGTAAATCTAGAGCAATACAAAACCACTAATCGAGTGATTAATACTCGTCAGGAAACAGAGACAAGTCTTCGGAAAATATCCGACCTGAAGATCCAGCGAATTAATTTGGACATGGATCTTTCTGCCATTGAGCAGATGAAGGATGCCTTGCTTGAAGGGGAACGTATTGATGGCGATTATGCCGCGCAATTCGGATATGGAGACCTTCTGCACACAGAGCTTGTAAAGAAGATGAAGCTCTACGCGGATGAGTTGAAAGACCTCCTTCTTCGTTACAGAGCCGACCATGAAAAGGTGGTTGTGCTGAAGGCTAAGATCGATGAAATTCGTAACTATTTGGTGCAGGCTTTAGAAAACTCAACGCAGGAAAAAGAGCTGCGAAGAACTGAAATTGACAAGCTAATTGAACACGAGGAAAAGGACTTTGATGGCCTTCCAACGCGTGAGAAAACAATGACCCGTCTTCAGCGTGAATTCAAGCTGTACGAAACGACTTACAACTTCCTTTCAGAGAAAAGAATTGAGGCGAGCATTGCTGCATCAGCATTGATTTCATTCCACAGAATTATTCAAGTTGGACAGGTTCCGAAAGAGCCCGTTGCCCCGAACAAAACCCTAATCACATTTATGTGTGGGCTTTTCGGATTGATTATTTCAATGACCTTCATCTACACAAAGCGGTACGTGAAAGCGCGTGTGCAAGGACGAGATGACATCGAGAAAAACAGCATTCTACCAATCGAAGGTGTGATTAGAAAGCACAAGTCAAGCGAGCTTGGGCCAAACCCAGATGCTCGTGCAATTGCCATTTCCAACATGTTGAAGAACGACCACAAACTGCCATTAGTAGTGCAGGTCACTTCAACAATTAAAGGCGAAGGAAAATCTCTAGTCGCAGCTGAATTGGCCAAAGCTTATGCAGATCTCGGACATAAAACTGTTTTGGTTGACCTCAACTTTTTCTCTCCTGAAATGAGTCAGCACATGACCGTTGATGACAGCCGAGGTGTGTGGCAAATTGCCAAAGAAGACATGACGGTAGAGGAGGCTGTTCAGCTTTCAGATACTGAGAATCTATTCTTGCTTCCTGCTGGAAGAACTGCTCGAAACACCAAAGAAGTTGTGCCTTTCGGGCCAATACCAAAGTTGCTTGAGCGATTGAAAGAAACGATGGAAATCATCGTAATCGATAGTCCGGCAACGGCTATTTCCATTGATGGAATTCACCTGATGAAGTATGCCGATTCTGTGTTCTACGTGATGCGTGAGAATTTCACACGAGTGAACTACGTACAGCATCCAGATATCATCCGTGAGGAATATGGATTCGATCACCTGAGAATTGTGTTGAACGATGCCAAGCGAGTAACCAACTTCGATGGTCGATACACTGGTTCGCACTTCACTTATGACAAGCGATTACCTGGATTCTCGGGATTAATTAAGCACTATTACCAATCTTACTTCGGATGATGAAGGCGTGGTATACCGTTGCGCGCATCGTTAAAAAGACGTTCGCTTATTCCGACCAAGCCGTGGTTAGCGGAACCAACTTTTTGGTTGGAATCATGCTGGCCAGAACACTCGGTATGGACGCATACGGAACCTTTGTTTTGGGATGGATGGCCGTTTTGTTCGCAAGCAGCATTCAGCAGGCCATCATTCTGAATCCGCTTTACACGCTACTTCCGAAAAAGAGTTCCGAGTCAAACCTCATCGCAAGTGAGGAACGAACGAAGCAATCTCAAGATTCAGGTAGATTGCTTCACTCCGTTCGCAATGACGAAGCAGAGAAATTCAAGGGTGGCATTGTTGCCATGCAATTGGCTTTAACGGTTCTAACCATAATTGTCGGATACGCTTCAATTCCCGCCATCCGATATTATTTGCCGAGTGAAACTTCCACAGAATTCCTGATCGCCTTGCCATTGGTTATGGGAGCTTACGTTACTCAGGACTTTCTGCGGAGAATGCTCTTTGTAGAAGGAAAAGCCAACATGGCTTTGGTCGGAGATATCGTAGCATACGGATTTCAGATTCCAATTCTAGGTGCGCTTTGGTTCACCGGAATGTTGAGTTTGAATTCAGCGTTGATCGTAATTGGTTCCTGCTTCTCGGCATCAACACTCGTCAATCTTTTCACACTAAACTTTGAGCCCGTAAAGCAACTCAATCTCGTAACTCGCGGCTCTTTACTCGCAACTCTTAAAGAGTGCTGGACATTTTCCAAATACCTCGTTGCCACTTCCCTACTCCAATGGTTTAGCGGAAATGCATTCATCGTAGTTGCAGGAGGAATCATCGGGCCAGCCGCTGTTGGAGCCGTTCGAATTGCTCAGAATGTAATGGGCGTTCTTCACGTATTATTCCTGGCATTGGAAAACACAGTTCCAATCAAAGCTGCACAACTCTTGAAGGAAAAAGGAGAAGTTGGTTTGATGGGTTTCATGAAGCAAATCACAACCAATGCCGGTCTGGTCACTTTAGCTGTTGCAGGATCTGTAGCTGTTTTTGCCACGCCTATTCTAGGTTTCCTTTATGGACCTGAATACGTTGGATACAACGATGTACTTGCCGCTTTCGCAGCTTTGTACTTATTAATCTTCCTTGGAACAGTACTCAGGTTTGCGATTCGAACGCTCGAGAAGAACCAATACATCTTCATCACTTATGTACTGACCACAATTTTTAGTGTGTTTTGTGCAGAACCAATTGTTGAAGCATTTGGAATCTATGGCATCCTCCTCGGATTGTTTGGAGTTCACGCCATCACGCTTATCGTATTTGTCGTTTCGCTTTGGAGTGAGATTAAACTGATGTTCGGTTTAACAGCAGAGAACGCAAAGTTTTCGCAGAGTGCTCAGAGTTTAATGCCTGGAATAGAAAAATAACCTCCGCGGCCTTTGCGCTGTCTTAGCGCCTCCGCGGTAAATAAAAAGAAATGGAAATCATACACTTCGTACTTGGCAAAGCCAACCCAGACAGAATGAATGGGGTGAACAAAGTGGCTAATTCGCTGTGCACCGCACAGACGAATCTTGGCAACGATGTCACCGTTTGGGGAATTACGGCCGACCCAACAAGCGGTTACCCAGAGCGGATTTACAAAACCAAATTATTCAAGACGCATCCTTTGCGGTTTGTACTTGATCCGAAAGTTCAAGAAGCGATTGATGAACTGAAAGGCCGGCAAGTCGTGTTCCATATTCATGGTGGTTTCATACCTGAATTCTACACGCTTTCCAAAATGTTGACCAAGGCCAAGATCCCTTATTTGATCACTGGTCATGGCGCTTACAATGAAGTTGCGATGAAGCGAAGTTGGTGGCGAAAGCGACTCTATTTCATGTTCTTTGAGAAGAGTTTGGTGGCCAACGCAAGCTCGGTTCACTTCCTTGGAGAAAGCGAGGAAAGTGGTTTGAAAAAAGTGGTTCGGAAATTCAAATCCGTGCTTGTTCCCAACGGACAGGACGACATTGAAAATCGACCTCAGAATAGTTCATCCTACAATCGAGAATTAATTTTCGGTTTCTGCGGGAGATTGGACATACACACCAAAGGTTTGGATCTTCTAACAGATGGTTTTGCTGCATTTATAAAGCAATACGACAACGCCAAATTGGTTATGATTGGGGACGGTGAAGACCGAGAGGAATTACAGAAGCGATGTACCGACCTCGGTATCATGAATAAAGTCCAATTCTTGGGCAGCAAATTCGGACAGGAGAAGTATGAAATATTGGCCACTTTAGATGCCTTTTTCCACCCAAGTAGAAACGAAGGATTGCCAACAGCCGTGCTTGAAGCAGCCGCTTTGGGCGTGCCTTGCGTGGTTAGTCACGAAAGCAACATGAAAGGCTACATCCAAGCCCACTCTTCGGGCATCGGATTGCAAGAGAATTCGGCCGAAAAATTGACGGACTCAATGGTAACTATTGCAACATTAAAACGTAATGGTGAAATCGCTCGCTTGCAGGAAAACTGTGAGATTATGATCAAGAAAGAATTTGACTGGAAAATCATTGCCGAGCGACTAGTACAAACCTATTCGGCTTTTGGCTAAGAGAACTGCAAAGACGCGGAATCTTCGCCAGGGCCGCCAAGAAACTTGACCAATTGTACGGGCGTTCCCCGGAACGCCCCGACAGAAGACAAAAATGGCCCGCCACGCACAAATACCTTGGGTAATCAGAAACATTCTGACCCTACTGACCGTGATAATGTTTATCAAGGTGGGTGGGTTTTTCTCAGTTGTAGAAGATCGTACGCTAGGTCAGGTTTTTAAGGTGATTACGCGTGTTGGAATGACCGGACTCACCCTCTGGATTTTCATGACAATCAAGGGAATTATCGGCATGAGCAACATCCGGTTCAAAAGCCCGATGCCGCTCATCCTATACGTTATGTACCTCACACTCGGCTTCATTTCGTTTACATGGTCTAACAAAATTCAGTACTCCGCACTTCAATGGTTTATGACGTTTGAAAGTCTGGTTTTCGTAATAATTTACATGAAAACTATTGCCTTGGTAAACGAGCATTTTCCAGATTTTGGAATCGACTTGGTCAAGGTTTTTACGCGAGTGATTTTCTTCATTTTACTGATTATGGTTATCGGATCATTTATCGACCCAGACACTTTTTACCGTGGCATGCGTGGTGGTGAAGAACAACGTTTTGGAGGTTACTTTATGAATCCGAACGAACTGGGAATGTTGGCAAGTATCGGTTCAGCTTTGGCCTTCCTCTATGCCCAAAAGGCGGAGAAAAAGTTCTGGCCAATCGCCATGACTTTGCTTTGTATTGCCGCATTATTGATGACCGCTTCCCGTTCTTCATTAATTGGTTTCCTCTTGATTATTGGAATTTTGATAATGAAATCGGAGCACAAGAATTTGAAAATCGTCATGATTATTGGAGGTGTTTTGGCTGTTCCCGTTGCGGTACGATTTATCATTTTCAAGGATGGTGGTGGCCTTGATGAAGTACTGAGTATGACCGGAAGAATTCCGTTCTGGAAAGCACTTCTAGCTGAAGGAATCACCCGTGAACCGTTCTTTGGATTCGGTTTTATGCGTATTGACTACACCGATTATTTCCAAGGACGGAACACTTACAAAGCAGCGATGACCCACAATACGTTCACGCAAGTATTGTTGAACGTTGGCTTCGTTGGGTTCTTCATCGTGTTCTGGCAAGTGGTCAGTACTTTCAGAAATTGGGTGAAGGAAAAAGGACATCGATACAGCGACTTTTTCATCGCCATGGTTATTCCAGTTGTGATCAACTCGCTAACTGAATTCGGAATTTTCGGAGACGCCAACTACGGCATTCTCTTTTGGCAGTTCCTTATCGTGCTCTTCATTGTAGAGGTCGATCCCAAACGATCAATTAGCCAAATCGCGCGCTCCAAAATATTGCAAAGTCGATATTACTGGAACAAGGAGGAGCGCAAGGTTGCAATGCCTGAAGGTTGATCACTTTCTTTGCGAAATGAATCTCGACTTGAAAAAGACCCTTTACTCTTTGTGCGAAAACGCAATAGAGCAACGGGTTGCCCACGCCAAAGAGGCGCTCAGCTTGGCGCAGGAATCTGCGAATGATGAGACCAAAAGCAGTGCGGGCGACAAGCACGAAACGGGTCGGGCAATGGCACAACTGGAAGCAGAGAAAGCCAATGCCCAGTTGAATCAAGCCATGAATCTGAAACATCAGTTGGAAAAACTGGATGCCTCAATTCAAACCGAAAAGGTGGTGATTGGGAGCTTGGTTATTTGCAAAACTGCTCGCTTCCTCCTCACTGTAAGTGCCGGAAAATTGGAGCATGAAGGACAAACCTATTTTGCCATTTCCGCTGATTCTCCCATCGGGAAATTGCTGCTTGGAAAAGTAACAGGTGATTCCATCACGTTCAACGGAATCACGCATGAAATTGTTGAAATCACTTAAAGCGATTATTCCGAGCAAGCACTTTTGTTCGCTTTGCTGAAACCGTCCAATCATTCTTTTCCAAGAATTGAATCATTGTAGCCGTGTTTCGCTCTTCATCCAGTTCATGGGTTTCCATGGTTATGAACTGGATTTTTTGCAGCATCTCATCATTCAACTCACAGAGGATATTGTATTCAGAACCTTCGCAATCCAATTTGAGAATATCAACTTTTTCCATTCCGTGTTTCCCAAGAAAATCCTCGAAGGAAAACGCTTTCACCGTTAGTTTATCACTGCCATCGTCTAAACCCACAACGCTTGCGGAGGTCGAGAAATCATCTGCATCGTCAAAAGTGATCTCGATGTTTTCAGTGACATTAGACATCACCCCTTCAATGAATTCCCAGTTCTTGTCAGCGTTTCGTTCTTGATTGGCCTTCAACAGGGCCAAGTTTTTGGGAATCGGTTCAACTGAAATGACCCTCGCTTTTGGAAACCGAGTAAACGCGAAGGCCGAAAAGTAACCCACATTGGCACCAACATCAATGATGTTGAGCGACTCTGTCTTCAGCGTTTCCTTGATACGATCCAACTGATAATCATCCGTGAAAAACAGCTCTTTCACGGTGTGAAACATCCGTTTCGGCACAAGCACCGAAACGTTGTTCCCTCCTTTCAGAATAAATGGTTCACGTTTAATCAGCCCCCATTTGATAGCCAAGTATGTCGGGAAGTTCCTGACATTTCTAATCATCCCGAGGACTCGATTCATACCGATTATCCTAACGCGTTCTTAAGATCAGCAACAAGATCCTCCACATCTTCGATTCCAACACTAAGACGAATCAGGGAATCTACAACGCCTGTCTTTTCTCTTTCCTCCTTTGGAATGGCAGCATGCGTCATACTTGCCGGATGTCCGGTTAACGATTCAACCCCGCCAAGAGACTCAGCCAAAGTGAATACATCCGTGTTTGAAAGCACCTTGGTAGCTGCTTCAATCGTATTCTCTTTTAGTGTGAATGAAACCATTCCACCGAAGTCATCCATCTGCTCAGCAGCAACCGCATGATTCGGGTGCGAGGCGAATCCTGGCCAGTAAACCTTGTCCACTTTCGGGTGATCCTTCAAGAAATTAGCAATCACTTTTCCGTTTTCGCAATGACGTTGAATTCGAATGTGAAGCGTCTTCAATCCACGTAGAACAAGGAAACTATCCATTGGCCCACAAACAGCACCGCTGCTGTTTTGGATGAAATAAATTCGATCAGCAAGGTCATCGTTTGCAGTAACAAGCGCACCCATTACAACATCTGAGTGTCCACCTAAATATTTGGTTACCGAGTGCATTACGATATCGGCACCTAAATCCAAGGGACGCTGAAGAGCTGGAGTGGCAAACGTATTGTCTACAACAAGCATTGCCCCTGCCTCCTTGGCCACTACGGCCATTGATTTAATGTCGATGATGTTCATCATCGGATTGGTCGGTGTTTCAACCCAAATCAGTTTTGTATTTGCCGTCACTTTCTCTCGAACTGCGGCATCATCACCCATCGGCACGAAGTGAAACTTGATTCCGAAATCCTCGAAAATCTTAGTGAACAATCGGTACGTACCTCCATAAAGATCGTTTGTGCTGATCACCTCATCTCCGGGCTTCAACATCTTCATTACGCAATCGATTGCGGCCAAACCGCTACCAAAACAAGCACCGTGTGTGCCATTCTCAAGTGCAGCAAGCGCATTCTCCAATGCATTACGCGTTGGGTTGCCCGTTCTAGAATACTCGTATCCTTTATGATCTCCAGGCGAAGCCTGAACATACGTTGATGTTTGGAAAATTGGGGTCATGATTGCCCCTGTGCTTGGATCTGGCTCCACTCCTGCGTGTATGGCCTTGGTACCGAATTTCATGTCTTTCTTCATCTCTATCGATTTGTTGTCATTGTGAGGGAAGGATGACCGAAACAATCTCAAACAGATTGCTTCACTCCGTTCGCAATGACGAATAAGTAAGTGTCTTTGGTGCGCAAATGTATTAGAAAGAACTGTTGTAGTTTGCTCATCTTAAAGACAGATTTGCTATGAGTCACGATGCCACGTTTATTCCCTATGATGCGTTGAATTATCCGCCAGAAAAATCGCTGGAAGCCGCCAAGGAATTTCACGAAATGATGGAAAAAAGACGCAGCATCCGTGAGTTCTCTGACAGACCGGTTGATCGAAAAGTGATTGAAGAAATAATCTTGGCTGCATCAACTGCTCCATCGGGAGCTCACAAACAACCTTGGACTTTTTGTGCTGTGGCTTCTCCGGAGATTAAAAGCAAAATTCGCGAAGCAGCCGAGAAAGAAGAATTCGATAATTACAACGGCCGAATGACAGACCGATGGTTGAAAGATCTAGAGCCCTTCGGCACCGATCACATCAAGCCTTTTTTGGAAATCGCGCCTTGGTTGATCGTGGTATTCAAGCGTTCTTATGAAATGGTGGACGGCCAAAAGGTAAACAACTATTACTCAAATGAATCAGTCGGATTGGCAACTGGCATGCTGCTTACAGCGATTCATCAAGCTGGTTTATGCTCTTTGACTCACACGCCAAGTCCAATGAATTTCCTTGCCAAAGTGTTGCACAGACCTGTGAATGAAAAAGCATTTCTGTTGATCCCTGTTGGATATCCGACAGACGATATTCAAGTCCCGGATTTGGGTAGAAAAGGTTTGGACGAGGCCGCGGTTTTTTATTGATTTGTAGCGATGCAAGCGAATTCTCAAGTAAAAAACTGGTTCCTCTTTGCCGTATTCCTTGGGTTAATTTTCATTGATAAGGCTTTCTCGCTAGTCAATTTTGGATTTCTATATACAGACCTGGATCAAACCGTTCTTTGGAATGGGGCAATGGATTATTCCAGAGGAATTTTTCGCGAACCGTTCTTTTACGGGCAAGCCTATAACTACATGTTGGAGGCTTTTTTGGCCGTTCCATTGTTGTGGTTGGATGTTCCAGCTTACAAGGCACTTCCAATCATAACCAGCGTTTTATCCATATTTCCATTCGCGATATTCGGATTCCTTTTGATGAGGAAAGGTCATTCGTTTTGGGCCTTTCTCACCCTTACTTTTCCAATCACCCTAACAATTGAGTATGGCCTTTTAACGACAATGCCAAGAGGGTTTGTTCAGGCCCATTTATTCGCTCCGCTCTTATTTCTGCCTTTGCTTGAACCATCAAATAGCAAAAATGCAATCGTGCTTTTTGTAGCCTCAGGAGCTTGCTGGATCGCTAATAGCAGTTCGATTTTAATTGTCGCTCCGATCATCCTTTGGGTATTCCTGCATCAATTTCGATCTCCACATTTCTACCTGAGTTCTCTCGCTGTCGTGCCGTTCATCATTGTGGATTATATGGCCAAAGGATTTTACAAGGCTCATCCCGAACGAGTGCTTCACAGCGTTGGAGGTCTTAGACTTGACGCACAAACCTTCTTGGATAACCTAAGTAATTCTCACCTCTTTGAGCATCTGTTTCCGTTTCTATCAGGCTGGGGAATCCTTTACCCAGTTGTGTTCGCTCTTTTCGCGTTGATTGCGTGGAGGGCTGATTTAAAAAAGGAGTTTGCTGTTATTGTATCAATCATCATCATGATGGCTTTCACATTGGCGATTCCTAAAGTGCATCAGGTATATGAAAATGCTGGGGTGTTTTTCACCTCTATCCGGTTATACCTGTTCATTCCCATCCTTTTGGTTTTATCAGGTTTCTTAACCTTTCGTAATAGACAAATTCCACAATGGGCTGTAATCGTTTTACTGTTTCTTTCAGGAATAATGACGTTTACAAAGAGGGCTAGAACGCACGCAAAGGTTGACCAAATCACCTCATCCACTTCCTTTCCGATTGCTGCAAATCAAGATTTATTTAACCGGTGGGATGAATTAAAAGAGATTGCCACAGAACACAAAGTCGACCTCATCATTCATGAAAATGAAAATGGCTGGCACTACGTTTTCGACAGCTATGTTTTCAATCCTTTGGTGCAACACGAGCACTTGAGTAAACCGGTTATTTCGGTGACTGTGAACGGAGATAGACGCACCTGGCTCTACGCAGAAGCGGTTGAAAGCAAAACCATACTGCTGAATGGCTTTAGTCTGAAACCAGAACTATTATCCAATCTCAACCACATTAATCTTGGCAAGAACCGAATCTTGATTCGTCTTCAAAACCGCAATATGGATCAGCTATCAAAACAGCTTGAATTGAATTTCGGGAATGCCGGGCGGTAATTATCTAGCCAAGACAATCCGCTCAGTTCTAATTCCAGTTTCGCCTTTTACGTTGATTAGGTAGAATCCATTCTCAACACCAAAATCTGCAAGGTTGAAGTTCAATTGATGGCGACCTGAATGAAGTTGATTTTTAGGTTCTAGGTTGGCCACTTTTCTTCCACCCATGTCGGTAAGTTCAATTTGAATCGTTTCTGAACCTCTTACAAAAAGATCAACGATGATGAGTCCATTACCAACGCTTGGCCTTACATTGAATGATAAACTGCTCAACTCTTCTACATTTAAATCACAGTCAACGTAAGCTGTACCTGGGGAACCGCCATTACAACCTTCAAACCAGTTGTTTCCATCTGATTGATCTGATTGGCTTATGTCGAACTCAGCTGTTGGGCCAAAACCATTAGCGGCCGAAGGCCAAGGTGCCTGACTGTCATATCGAAAATTCGCAATCGGCAAACCGTTCACATCCCATATTCTAATGTTGTCTCCACCTGAGGAAAGCCCCCAATTGAATGACCCTTGAACCACGTTTGTAACACCTGGATATTGCGCTGAAAATGCTTCAAGATCTCGCGCAACAACCAGATACGAATCTGCCGATAACGCAGTGCCGGCAGGGATGGTAAAGCTGTTGTAATTGTTGCCGTCCTTAATTGTGGAGTGAGATAGATCAATTGTGGCGGATGAAGAATTATACAATTCGATCCAATCTTTCGATAGGTTTCCAGAAATTTGATGGTAGCTGATTTCGCTAACAAGAATATTACTCTGATTGGCTGAACCGCAGCTTCCTGAAGTTGCCGGCATGTTGGCATCCATCCAAGCCAATCGGTCAGAAATGTAATCTTTCATATACTGAACCTCCTCTGCGTAAGTCGCTCCTACAAAAGCATTTGGCCAAACGTACGTTCCCAGAATTGGCCACCGCTGGTAGTTGCGGTCAGCTGCTTCACCAATCAATGTGGCATAGTCATCCATTTGATCCATCAACTTGGTCTCATCCAATATCTCAGCTCTTAATTCTTGCCATCTACAAGCCAGCAAATGCTGGAAATCATCCTCTTGGAAAAGAACATCCCACCAGATAGGAATCTCATCTCGCTCACAATTCAGGTATGCCCAACCATTCGTGTTGGCGCCATCGCAATAGTCTGCGTTGCCGTAGCCAAGGTTAATGTCCCAGATAGGCCCCATAATCAACTTACCACCACGGCTATCTCGTTGTTTAGAGAAATACGTGCTTAAGCGATAACCATCAATGTTGCGTGATAACTCGGCCAAAAGCGTGTAATCAACCAACGCTGGGAGGTCGAAATAATCTCGATATCCTGTAGCCGGATCACCTGCATTTGGGCTATCCATTATAGCCTCCATTCCATTAATATGACCTTGAATGTAGCTCTCCTGCTGAGGCGTGATATTGTCTCGTAATGGGCGATCATATTGAAACCCGTACTCGCGTAATACTTCGTAAAACGTAATGTCGGACCACCAATCGGCTTCAACTCCGCTTCCAGTTTCCTTGTCAACTTTAAGCAAGTACCCCCCAGTTAAATTGTCATTTGCATTGTCATTATCATCAATTTTTTCAATGTCAACTCTGTCTCCACCCCACTTTACTTTTTCCATCAAAACGTACACGCCCATGTAATTATTATTGAGAAAAACCTCACAATAACGTGTCCGAGAGGCGTATTGATCCATCTCATTTGACAGGTCGTACGTAAGCACATTTCTCATCATCGACTTATCAGAATACGGAGCGTAAAGCACCCAATCACTTTCGTCTGGCATTCCTAGCAAAGGCACATCCCACGAAGCACCTCCAAGATCACGGGTTTCTAAACTGTAGCTCTTTTTTGGAAACTGCTGTGAAGATGAACCTCTCACTTCAATTCCGATTCTACCGTTAAAATCCGTTGGTGGGTCATCGTTGGCATTTATTTGCCCCGCGCCATTATCAATAACCCCCATGGTTGCATCAATAAGGTTGTCAGGAATCGTTTGTCCATCTGTGTTCAACATAACAAGCGGAAGGTTCGATTCGAAAGGTTCTATTGGTGGTGCGAACCAAGTTGGTGGGTTCGGATAATTAGTAGATCCATCCGTTATTCTTGCAAATAAGAATGGAATGGCACTCAAATCAGACGATGCGGCCGACCAATTATGTACTTGGATGGCAAGACAATTGGTTCCTGTTTGAAACAACGTTTCAGACACAATATTTTCTTCCGGTGATCCGCCTTGATACATCTGTGCCTCGTGTTCTCCGTCTGTTGCTGTGGTATAAATAGGATCCGTGCCTGTATTGTTCATTGTGGCGCTTCTGCCAATTTCGGTACCGTTTAGATAGGCTACGTAGCCATCGTCATAATCCATATAAAAGAAGGCATCGCTGATTGCCGCAGGATCCGAAACGTTAAATTCTATTCTGAGGTAAATTGAAACCTGCGCGCCAACGATTGTGTTGTCATCTCCATCAGCATAGCCGAATCCACCTTGGCCGGTTGGCCAGGAGGCATCGTTAAACCCAACTTCATTCCAGGTAAGAATGGGTTGAAGTGTTGGCTCCAAGTATCTCCAAGTATCGTCCGAAAGAACAGGGGCTTGCCAAGTTGGTACCTGAGAAAGAGCTACCAAAGAAGTTAGATTGAATAAGCTTACGAATAGAATTAATCTCATGTTGATCATTTAAAAATCAACGCAAGATATAACCTAAGCGCGCAAGTAAAAGTCCTCACCCATTCCAAACATGTTTGAAATTGGGATATTGACGCCTTCCGAGTTTTGAAGATGGCCATCGAAGTAGCCGTAGGGCCCTTGATACTTGCTTCTCATAATCAACAAATTAACATCCACAGCGGTGTGAATTACTGGTCGAAACTTGAGGTGGACCATTCCATAATCATCTTTAATCAACCATTCCCCCTCGTATCCATTTGGTCGTTCAACCTTGATGGGAGGTAGAACATTTAGCTGACCATCGTGCCACAAACAATTTTCATTGTTCTTTTTATGATCAAGGATCTGATTGTCAGTCAAATTAAAACCAATCATTTTTCCTTGCTCATCTCGTCCCATTCCTGTTACCCAATCGTATCTGGTCGGATACGGGTAATAGCCTTTATGATCGTCAATAATCAA
>JBLFWJ010000061.1:0-17179 GCA_047611425.1 Bacteroidia bacterium
ATCAATTTCGACTGCCTTCTTTCCTCCTGATAGATGCGTTGGTGTTACGATATCTTCAATCTTCTTACCGCTTTTGTAAGCGTATTTCTCAATAAACTGTCCCTTTTCTCTCTTCTCTATAATCGTGTAATGCTTGCCATCATTCATTGACCGCAAACCGGATACCCCTTTGGCGGAATACCGGCTATTGGTATAAAGGTCTTCGATGGTTATTAGCGGTTCCTGTGCAATGGCTCCAAGCGATGTGGAAATGAACAGGAAAAGAAGAAAACGAATGCCCATATAACGGTAATTTTTCGGCCTATTTTTGGCCTGAATGGCCAAATCTAATGAATTAACAGTACTTCAAATGAAAGCAGAAGACCAGCTCGATAACTCGTTCATTTCAGCGTTGCGGAACATCGTTGGAAACGTCTACGCTTCTACCGATAAGGAATTGCTAACGCGATGTGCTTCGGACGAGACCGAAGACCATGTTTTTATGCCGGATATTGTCGTGAGGCCAGCAAACACGAATGAAGTCAGTCAGGTTCTCAAGCTTTGTAATGCGCATGAAGTTCCCGTGACACCGAGAGGTGGCGGAACCGGATTGAGTGGTGGTGCGCTTCCTGTAAATGCCGGTGTAGTTCTTCTAATGGATCGATTCAACAAGATTATCAGCATTGATGAAGCGAACCTCCAAGCCACTGTTGAACCAGGTGTTATAACCGAGGTGTTTCAAGAAGCGGTGAAGGAAAAAGGGCTTTTCTATCCGCCAGACCCAAGCAGTAGGGGCACGTGCTTTTTGGGGGGAAATCTTGGCGAGAATGCCGGTGGTCCAAAGGCGGTGAAGTATGGGGTAACACGAGATTATGTGTTGAATATTGAAGTAGTACTTCCAAATGGAGAAGTAATTTGGACAGCAGCCAATGTTCTAAAAAACAGCACTGGCTACAATCTTACCCAGTTGATGTGTGGAAGCGAAGGAACTTTAGGGGTGATCACCAAAATCGTTTTCAAGCTTCGGCCTTATCCTAAAAGAGACGTGACGATGCTGGTTCCATTTACTACAGCTGAAGAAGCTTGTCGAGCCATCACTGCAATCTACATGACTGGAGTAGCACCCTCTGGCATGGAATACATCGATCGTGATTCAATGATGTACACCGCCAAGTATTTGGAGGAAATGGGAACACCAGTGACCATCGATTTACCGGATCACATTAATGCCCAACTCCTCATTGAGTTGGATGGGAATGATGATGAAGTCCTGATGAAAGATGCCGAAACAATAATGGCCACGCTAGAGGACTTTGATACAGGCGAACTATACTTTGCAGATACCACTCAACAGAAAGAGGAGCTATGGCGGTTGCGTAGAAACGTATCTCCGGCAGTGAATGCATACACGCTAACAAAAGCGGAAGACGTGGTTGTCCCCCGATCTCAGCTACCGGCATTAGTAACGGCCATTAAAGAAATTGGCGCCAAGTATAATTTCAACTCGGTTTGCTTTGGACATGCCGGAGATGGAAACTTGCACATCAACGTTCTGCGGGAAGAGCTTTCGGAAGAATATTGGAACAACGAAATCAATCGAGGCATAGAAGAGATATTTCAAACAGTGGTTGACCTTGGAGGAACGCTTTCAGGGGAGCATGGAATTGGAATCGCAAAACGGCCATACATGCATCTCGCCATGAAAGAAGCTAACCTTGAGCTCATGCGAGGCATAAAAAAAGCCTTCGACCCAAAGGGCATTCTCAACCCAGGTAAGATTTTCTAAGACAAAAAAAGGGCTCCCAATTGGAAGCCCTTTGTAAAAGTCATTTTTAGAATTACTATCTCAATGAAAGAGATGCTGTTCCTATCAAGTTCTTGTCAGTGTAGATTTCTACTGTGTGCTTACCGACAATAAACTTGTCCGTACCCGCCTCATAGAATAAGCACATATCCATTTGCTTGTTCTCGTAATTAATCTCCTCATTAAGCGAATAGGTCATTGATCCACCTTCAAACTCAAATTCATCACCTCTCCCTTTCGCAAGAACTTTTCCTTCTGGATCAACAATTCGCATGTAAATTGTTTTCGAACCTGCCTTAGCAATTGCATTTTCAGAAAGCGTGTAACAGATTCTCAACTTCTCAACCTTCTTGGCCTTGGTTGTAATCTTGTCTTTCTTCCCTCGAATACCTTCTACAGATATCTTGTAGGCAGTAAGCATACTTCCCAACGCAACCTTATTAGCCAGCTGCATGTTCTCGCTCGTCAAATTCTGATTGAGCGACTTTTCTTGGGTCAGATTTCCTTCTAAACTTTTAGTTTGTCCGAACAATGAGTCAGTAACGATAGCCAAACTATCATACTTGGCCTCCAACGAAGCGTACTTGGTTTTGAATGCGGCCAATTGTCCTCGGTACCAGCTTAGCTTTTCTGCATCGCCTTTATACTTCTCAACTTCAGCCAAAAGACGTTGAACCTCTGCTTGCTGTGCGGCAAGCTCTTCAGTCAATTCTCCTTTGTCTTCTTCTAAGGTATTGTATTGAACAAGCAACTCGTCAAGTTCAGCAGTAAGGTTGTCTTTTTCAATCCCCAGTTGCTTAATTTCTTCGGCCTTGCGGTCATTCTCGGCTTTCTGTTCGAATAGCTGCCAGCCTAATATGCCTGATAGGACAAGTAGGATTACTGCAAGGATCAGAAATATCCTATTGTTTGTTGACTTCTCTTTTTCTTCCATTATCAACGTTGCTCGGTTGGTCGATGCGCCAAATGTAGTAAATTAGGCAAACTACCTGTGCAGATGCAACAAGGGTTACAGCATGAAAGCTATTATCAAAAGTTTACGTAATCATTTGACCGACTTCGATTTCACGGAGTTGATTTTTCCAAGTCTATGCATCGGGTGTTCAAACGTTCTTCATAAACATGAAGATCTGATTTGCTTTCTGTGCGAACATCAATTGCCATTAACGCATGACTGGCTGCCCGAAACACTGGACTATGAGCCATTTAAAGGTCGAGTTGAAATTGGGAAAACCATATCGTATATGCACTTTTCCAAAGGCGATATCATGCAAAGAATGATGCACGAATTGAAATACAATGGCCGTAAGGATGTTGGAATCGGTCTTGGAATCCTTCTTGGAAAGAAACTAGCCCAACACGAAAACTTTAATTACATCGATGGTCTTGTTGCCGTGCCTTTGCACCCTGCAAAAGTGATAAGAAGAGGGTTCAACCAAAGTGCGGTCATCATTAAAGGTATGATTGAGCATTTGGATAAACCGGATTTGTCAAGATCGATTGAGCGAACTGAATTCACACCATCTCAAACAACAATGTCTCGATTTAACCGATTTAGAAACATGGATAAAGTATTTAAATGTGCCCGACCAGCTTTAATCCGTGAAAAGCATCTTTTATTGGTTGATGACGTGATTACGACTGGCTCTACACTTCAAGCTTGTGCTAAATTATTGCTTGATGCTGGAGCAGCCAGTGTAAGCGTGACCACCATTGCACGAGCGTAGGTTTAACACATGTTGTATTAAACGAAATACGGACGTTTGAGATTCACCGTTCATACCCCTCAAGAACCCTAAATAGTATCTTTGCACCTTCGTTTTAACCGAGATAAATGAAATTCACTCCTGGAGATCTTCTTAAGCATGTACAAAGCCCTGCGGAACTAAGGAAACTGAAAGAAGATCAGTTACCAGCTTTCGCGGAGCAGTTGCGACAGTATATCATTGATGTAGTATCCGTACAAGGCGGTCACTTCGGTGCCAGTTTGGGAGTGGTTGAGTTAACCACCGCGCTTCATTATGTATTCAATACACCAGATGACCAATTAGTTTGGGACGTGGGCCACCAAGCTTACGGACACAAATTAATTACCGGTCGTAGAGATAAATTCCACACCAACAGAATCTACAAGGGTATTAGTGGGTTTCCAAAACGAACTGAATCTGAGTACGACACATTCGGAGTAGGACATAGTTCAACAAGTATTTCAGCGGCACTTGGTATGGCAGTTGGATCTAGGCACAACAAAAAAGATCGCCACCATATTGCAGTAATCGGGGATGGTGCGATGACCGGTGGAATGGCATTCGAAGCATTGAACCATGCCGGAGTTGAGAACGCAAATCTGTTGGTCGTTCTCAATGACAATTGCATGTCAATCGACCCCAACGTAGGTGCATTGAAGGATTATCTGACGGACATTACCACTTCCAAAACCTATAATAAGGTAAAGGATGACGTTTGGAATCTGCTTGGTGTAATAAGCAAGTTCGGACCCAATGCACAAGAAATCGCCTCGAAGGTTGAGAACGGAATCAAGAGCACACTACTTACTCAGAGTAATCTTTTCGAGTCGCTAAAATTCAGATACTTCGGACCAATTGATGGCCATGACGTTAACCACTTGGTTAAGGTGATGAATGATCTAAAAGAGATTCCTGGTCCAAAGATTCTGCATTGTCTGACAGTAAAAGGGAAAGGCTACAAATTGGCAGAAGAGGATCAAACCAAATGGCATGCTCCAGGATTATTCGACAAGAAAACAGGCGAGATTGTAAAGTCTGTTCCAAAGGAACCGCAGCCGCCAAAGTTTCAGGATGTATTCGGGCACACTATTGTTGAGTTGGCCGAAAAGAATGAGAAAATTGTTGGCGTTACGCCAGCAATGCCTTCGGGATGTTCATTGAACATTATGATGAAAGCGATGCCGGATCGTGCATTTGACGTGGGTATTGCCGAGCAACATGCAGTAACGTTTAGTGCTGGAATGGCCACACAAGGTTTGGTACCATTTTGCAACATCTACAGTTCGTTTATGCAGCGGGCATTCGATCAGGTAATACATGATGTTGCTATACAGAAATTGAATGTGGTTATCTGCCTTGATAGAGGTGGATTGGTTGGTGCAGATGGCCCAACGCATCATGGAGCTTACGACATGGCTTATTTCCGATGCATTCCAAACATGGTGGTAAGCGCACCGATGGATGAAGAGGATTTGAGAAACTTGATGTACACAGCCCAGCTTCCGGATCAAGGGCCGTTTTCCATTCGTTACCCACGTGGTACGGGCATTATGCCAGAATGGAGAACCGAAATGAAGGAAATCAAGATTGGCCAAGGCCGAACGATTGCAGAAGGAGATGATGTAGCAATCCTAACTATTGGAGCTATCGGTTTTGAGGCCATCAACGCTAGAAAAGAGTTATTGGATTCAGACATTTCCATGGCGCATTACGACATGCGATTTGTAAAACCGTTGGATCATGATTTGTTGACCAAAATATTCAAGAAGCATGATAAAGTAATCACCCTCGAAGACGGTTGTTTGCAAGGTGGATTCGGAAGTGCGGTACTCGAGTGGATGAGCGAAAATGGGGTTCAAGCTGAAGTTCGAAGACTTGGTATTCCAGATAAGTTTATTGAGCATGGAACGCAAAACGAGCAATACAAGGAATGTGGTTTCCATACCGAAGACATCGTAAAGTGGGCCACCGAAATGGTGGGCATCAAGAAGAAAGCCATCGCTGGCTAAATCGTATCATTTCTTTAGAATCAGAATTATCGTGCATTAACTAATCTAGGTTAGGTTAGGATAAACACGCTTCCGTTTTCCTTATACCTCAGTGGAATCAGTGAAGCGACCCCTACGCTATCAGCTCTATTGTACGTAGAGAATCAGGAAGAAGAGTTATTTGACGCGTACGCTAGTTTTTTAAAAGCAGCATTAGCCATCAATGAATTGGCCGACTCGGCCATTAATCTTGAACCTAGTAAATGGAAGTCTCGGTCGGATTTTCTGATGTCCAGAAAAGTTCGAGTGTACGACACTCTGACCAAGGAAAACATTAGAGTTGGGCATTAGTGTTTTTATCTTTCGAAAAAAACACGGAAATCATAATATGTCAAGAATCAAGAAAATTGCATTAGCCATTGTGTTCTTAGTTGTTTTCTTTTTTGTAGTGGCAGATGCCATGTACAAATGGGCCACCGAATCGGTTATGGATGTTCTGGAAATCAACCAATGCATTGACAATGCAAATTCTATTAAGAATGACGACTACGCTGGGTTGGTCGTGCATAAGTACATTGATAGAGAAAAAAGAGCAGGAAAAGTGTTGGTCGTGGATATTGGACTTGAACAATCTAAACCAGTCTTGTTCAATGGTAAAATTGGCGATGCCTATTCCCAAATAATAGTCGGTGATTCCATAGTTAAAGAGCTGGGTGTTCTCAGCATTGAAAGATGGCGAAAGGGCAAACTCACAACTTTGGATTTCGTTATTGACTGCGAATAATTTCCCAAAATCGGATCACAAAAAAAGCAGCAACCATTTCTGATTGCTGCTCGCTTTACACTTTAAGGAATAGACCCATCGCTTCGCTCTGGGTGACACCTTACGGTGTCAACTTCCGCACATTTCACAATCATCTGGATTTTCCAAAGAACATGTGATTTCCGCTTGAGGGTCATTCACATTTACCGGGCTGATATCTGATGCACCTCCACCGTAACTCGCTTGTGGCTCCAATGCCACAACTGGCTGTGCAACGGCAGCAACAGCAACATTCTCCTTAGCCGCTTTGTCCTCGGCTTGTTTCTTTTGACGCATTTCTGCATCAACAGTAAACTTAATGGCATCAACAGCTGCCTTCGTTCTCAAGTAGTACATACCCGTCTTCAAACCTTTCTTCCAAGCGTAGAAGTGCATAGAAGTGAGCTTTCCGAAATTCGGGTTCTGCATAAAGAGATTCAAACTTTGACTCTGACAGATGAATGCACCACGATCCGCAGCCATATCCAAAATGTCCTTCATGCTCATCTCCCAAACCGTACGGTATAGGTTTCTGATGTTCTCTGGAATCTCCTCGATATCCTGAATCGATCCGTTCGCAGCAATCACCTTGTTCTTCATGCCTTCGTTCCAAAGACCAAGCTTCACAAGATCCTTTAATAGGTGCTTGTTCACTACGATGAACTCGCCAGAAAGAACTCTTCTTGTGTACAGGTTAGAGGTGTAAGGCTCGAAGCATTCGTTGTTCCCAAGAATCTGAGAAGTACTTGCCGTTGGCATTGGGGCCAAAAGCAACGAATTGCGAACTCCGTACTTAGCAACTTCCTCCTTCAACACGTCCCATTCCCAACGATTGCTTGGCGTTACATCCCACATGTCGTACTGGAAAATCCCCTTAGAAACAGGCGAACCTTCGTACGTTTCGTACGCACCGAATTGCTTGGATAAATCCTTTGAGCAGGTCATAGAAGCGTAGTAAATCGTTTCAAAGATTTCCTTGTTCAACGTCTTCGCCTCTTCAGATTCGAATGGAAGACGCAACAGGATGAAAGTATCTGCTAACCCTTGAACACCGATACCAATTGGACGGTGACGCATATTTGAATTGCGCGCCTCCACAACTGGATAGTAATTGCGATCAATGATCTTATTCAAGTTTTTGGTGGCTTCGTAAGTCACATCAAACAATTTCTGATGATCGAACTCACCCTCTTCATTCACAAATTTTGGAAGCGCAAGTGACGCCAAGTTGCAAACTGCTACCTCATCCGGTGCAGTGTATTCAATAATCTCTGTACATAGATTACTGCTCTTGATTGTACCCAAGTTCTGCTGGTTACTCTTGCTGTTACAAGCATCCTTATATAGGATGTATGGCGTACCTGTCTCAATCTGCGACTCCAATATGTGGAACCAAAGATCCTGTGCTTTTACCTTCTTTCTTGCTTTTCCTTCTGCCTCATACTTGGTGTACAATGCTTCAAACTCGGCACCCCAACAATCAGAAAGACCTGGTGCCTCATGTGGGCAGAACAGACTCCAATCCTCACCATTCTCAACACGCTTCATGAAAAGATCGGAAATCCAAAGGGCGAAGAATAAATCTCTTGCTCTTTGCTCTTCTTTTCCTGTGTTCTTTTTCAGATCCAAGAAATCGTACACATCAGCGTGCCATGGCTCTAAATAGATGGCGAAACTTCCTTTTCGCTTGCCTCCACCTTGATCGACATAACGTGCAGTATCGTTGAATACACGCAACATTGGAACGATTCCGTTTGACGTACCGTTCGTGCCTTTGATATAAGAACCGGTAGCTCTGATATCGTGAATGCTTAGACCAATACCTCCTGCGCTTTGTGAAATCCGAGCGCATTGCTTCAGTGTATCGTAAATGCCATCGATGCTGTCTTCCTTCATAGTGAGAAGGAAACAACTACTCATTTGTGGCTTCGGTGTTCCTGCATTGAAGAGTGTTGGTGTCGCATGTGTGAACCAACCTTCAGACATCAAGTTGTATGTCTTGATTACAGAATCGATGTCCTCTTTGTGGATACCGACTGCTACACGCATAATCATGTGCTGAGGTCGCTCTACGATCTCACCATTCATCTTCAATAGGTATGAACGCTCTAAAGTTTTAAAACCGAAGAAGTCGTACCCAAAATCACGATCGTAAATGATTGTTGAGTCCAACAATTCAGAATTTTCCTGAATGATGTTCTGCACGTCTTCAGCGATGAGCGAAGCATTCTCACCTGTTTTAGGGTCGATGTAGGTGAATAGCTTATCTACAGTTTTTGAGAATGACTTTTCAGTCGTCTTATGCAAATTTGATACAGCGATTCTAGAAGCCAGCAACGCATAATCTGGGTGCCTAATCGTGAATGAAGCAGCTGTTTCTGCAGCAAGGTTATCCAACTCAACCGTGGTCACACCTTCATAAATCCCCTCGATCACCTTCATGGCAACAGGAACAGAATCTGCGATCGGATCAAGTCCGTAGCACAGTTTCTGAATTCGTGCGGTGATCTTATCAAACTTGATAGATTCTTTGCGGCCGTCTCTTTTTAATACGTACATCGGTGTTTGTTTGGGTGTTGTGAGGTGAGGTGTTCGGTTGTGTCGTTTAATCAGAAGTCTTCGTCAACTGAGAAGCTTCGAGTTTCATTCTCCCCCATCACGCCAGCTTTCTGGTATTCAGCAACGCGCTTTTCGAAGAAATTGGTCTTTCCCTGTAGTGAAATCATTTCCATGAAGTCGAATGGGTTAGCTGTTTCATAAACCTTAGGACAGTTAAGCGCCACCAACAAACGGTCGGCAACAAACTCAATGTACTGGCACATCAGGTCAGCATTCATACCGATCAATCGAACTGGAATGGCATCGGTCACAAATTCTTTTTCGTATGCAACTGCGTCTTTAATAATCTCAATTACAGTTTCTTGAGAAAGCTTGTTCACCAAGTTGTTGTAAAGCAAGCAAGCGAAGTCACAGTGTAGGCCTTCATCACGACTGATTAACTCATTTGAGAATGTCAATCCTGGCATAAGGCCACGTTTTTTCAACCAGAAAATAGAGCAGAAACTACCTGAGAAGAAGATTCCTTCTACGGCTGCAAACGCAACAAGTCTCTCAGCAAATGATCCTTTGTCAATCCAACGCAATGCCCAATTTCCTTTCTTCTTAACGCAATCCAACGTTTCAATCGCGTTGAAAAGAGAAGCTTTCTCAACACTGTCCTTGATGTAGGTGTCAATTAGAAGCGAGTATGTTTCTGAGTGAATGTTCTCTATTGAAATTTGGAAACCGTAGAAGAACTTTGCTTCAGTGTATTGAACCTCAGCCAAGAAATTCTCAGCAAGGTTTTCGTTTACAATACCATCAGAAGCTGCGAAGAATGCCAACACGTGTTTGATGAAATGCTTCTCATCATCGTTCAATTTATTTTCCCAATCAGTTAGGTCTTGCTGAAGATCAATTTCTTCTGCAGTCCAAAAACTGGCCTCAGCTTGCTTGTACATTTTCCAGATCTCATGATGCTGAATAGGGAACAAAACAAACCGGTTTGGATTTTCCTGTAGGATGGGCTCATCAATAACCATGGTATTGGCTGGAAGAATTTCGTTTAGTTGGTTATCGGCTTTAATAGTTGGCTCCATCTTTTTCTTGTCTTTTTCTCGGTTGATTATCTAAAATATTTCGTTCCAATTAGGGGCCAAAAGGTCTATGGGATCAAGATCCCCGCTTAAATAACCACCGCAATAAAACTGTAATTGCCTTGTAATGGACTGTTGCTGGCATCGGGCGTTAGCAACAATCATTGCTTCAAATTTTCAGAAAAAAGCGATCCCACCCCAAGTGTTTTAATTAACAATTTGGCCTACTTCTTAACATTGGCGTAAACGGCTTCTTGTTGATAAATTCTAATAAGCGCGAGAGGCCGCGATCGGGTTGGGATGATCCTGTTCATGGGGCATCCAAGGGATCAAAATTCGAAGAAATTGAACCGTCACTGTTTGTCAGTTCGAGTTAAAATCTTACCAAGAATAAGCTTGATTTTTAGTAATTGCCTACTGGTCGCTTTCTCGTCTCAGTTCATCGATGGTTTCCAGCTCTTCATACCAAGCACTTCCGTACTTTCTAACCAAGGAATCTTTGACAAATCGAAATAATGGAACCTTCAAATTCGCTCCGCAATCGCACGCAGGTTTGCAAATGTCCCATTGATCATAGTTTACTGCATCGTATTCTGGATACTTGGTGATTCGCACAGGATAGAGATGGCAACTGATTGGTTTTTTGAATTCCACCTTGCCTTCAGCGTTCGCTTTTTCAATTGAACAACTGTAAACACCCTCTGAAGTAACTGTCGCAAACGCGCATCGGCCGTCTTCTAGCAGAACGGTTCCCTTGTCTCCATCACGGTCAATTTCGAATACGCCATCGGCATTCACCTTAGCTCTACCTAGATCATCCATATAAGGAAGCACCTCATCAACGATGTTCTCAAGAATGTCGATTTCGTGATCTTCCAGCGGAGCGCCAGCATCTCCTTTAATGCAGCATTCGCCTTTGCACTGTGCAAGATCGCAGACGAACTTACGGTCAAGTAAATCTAGAGAAACAAGTGTTTTACCGATTGCGAGCATGGCCGCGAATGTAGTGGTAGAAATTCAGCGGATCAAAACTCAATCACTCTGGCCGTGTCCAATTCGAGGCGTTGCTTTAGCCAGTCCTCCAACGTTTCTCGCTTTTTCGATTTTATCTTACTATCCATGCCGTTCTTCCAGCTGATGATAAATGTTGGAATCGTGTCCAGACCAGTTTCGGTCATTTCTACGCTTGGCGCGAATGAGAGTTGATTGATCTCTGGATACAGAGTTCCCACCTCCTTATATATGTTCTCAAACGGAATGCTGTCCTTCTTATACGAGTCGACCACCTGTTGAAGCTTGTTGATCTGCTCGTCCTTCAAGGACATTATTTCTTCATTCTTTCGATACAAATCCTCCACAATTCCAACTCGAACTTCGTTGCTCAACCTTCCAGCAACATCACCGCTCATGTCTTTTGGCTGATGGATCTTCAGTGAGGTATTGATCAATTTGTATTCGGCCATTCTATTTCTCAATGTTTCTTGGGCTTGAGCCGCAATGTTCTCGCCCATGATGAAAATGTCAATCCTCGAAAGCGAATCATTGTACGAGACTCGACTGTTTAGGATTTCTGTTCCTTCAAAATCGAAATTCTCGGCTACAAACTGTTCTGCACGATTTAGATAAATGGTCTCCTTTACCACCCCATAGAATATGTATGCGCTTGGCAACAAGATCACAATCACAAAGAGCCCGATATACTGCTTGACCTTTCGTTCGCTCTCAGCATTCACAAAGCTGACCAGTGGAAACTTGAGATACCGTGTAATAATAAACGTGGCAATGCAGATGAAGATGGAATTGAGAGAAAAGAGATAAAACGCCCCCAGGAAGAATTTGAGGTCCATGTTGGCCAATCCATATCCAGCCGTGCAAAGTGGTGGCATCAATGCCGTTGCAATGGCAACACCAGGTACCACGTTTCCTCGAACACTTCTGGAGACTCCGATAATTCCGGCAAGACCACCAAAAATGGCGATTAAAGCGTCAAGGAATGTTGGTTTTGTTCTGGCCAATAATTCAGGCTGAACCTCGCGCAACGGTGTAATCAAGAAATACAAAGTGGATGCGATTAAACTGACCACCACCATCACCCCAAAATTTCTCAATGCTGATTTAAGGGTTTCCCAGTCATTCGTTCCAACGGAAAATCCGATGCCCAATATCGGCCCCATTAATGGCGAAATAAGCATTGCTCCAATGACAACTGCAGCACTGTTCACATTCAAGCCGATGCTTGCAATAAAGATGGAGCATACCAAAATGTAGACACTGGCTCCTTTGAAGTCGATGTCCTTTTTAATGATTTCAGCCGTTCCTTCAAGATCAGCATCATCTGCTAAGTTCAATCTGCTTGACGCAAAATCCTTAAGCGCAACTACAAATCGCAATAGACCAAACTGCATTGCAGTCTTCGATTGCTCCTCTTTTATTTCCTGTTTATCAACCTTTGGATTCTCCATAATCTTACCACTCAAAACGCGTTCCTCAACCTTTGATTATCCTACCTTTGCCGCCCTTAAAAAAGCGGGTTATTAATCGCAAGATGTACAAAATATGAATACGGAGGATCTGTTCAAAAACATCATTTCACACTCTAAGGAGTATGGTTTCATTTTTCAGAGTAGCGAGATCTATGACGGATTAAGTGCCGTTTACGATTACGGCCAAATGGGATCACTTTTAAAGAAGAACATTCGCGATTACTGGTGGAAATCGATGGTGCAATTAAATGACAACATCGTTGGCATAGACACTGCGATTTTCATGCACCCAACTACATGGAAGGCATCTGGCCACGTTGATGCGTTTGCGGACCCATTGATTGACAACAAAGACAGCAAGAAACGATACCGTGCAGATGTTTTGATCGAGGACTATTTGGCCAAAATCGATGCGAAGAATGACAAAGAAGTAAAGAAGGCTGCCAAGAAGTTTGGAGAAACGTTTGACGAGGCTATGTTCCGTCAGACCAACACAAACATTGCTCGGAACAATGAGAAGAAAGAGAAGATCCATTCGCGTTTTGTGGATGCATTAGAGAAGGAGGATTTAGCCGAGGTTCGACAAATTATCGTTGATCTTGAGATTGCTTGTCCGGTTTCAGGTTCTAGAAATTGGACGGATGTTCGTCAATTCAATTTGATGTTCTCCACAGAAATGGGTGCTATGGCAGAAGGAGCCAACACCATTTACTTAAGACCGGAAACGGCTCAGGGAATTTTCTTGAACTACCTCAATGTGCAGAAAACGGGTCGGAAGAAGATTCCTTTTGGAATTGCTCAGACCGGAAAAGCATTCCGTAACGAGATCGTTGCACGACAGTTTATTTTCAGAATGCGAGAATTTGAGCAGATGGAAATGCAATTCTTCGTTCGTCCTGGAACCGATATGGAGTGGTTTGAAACGTGGAAGGAAAAACGTTTGAACTGGCACAAAGCCATGGGATTGGGAGACGAGAAGTACCGTTTCCATGCACATGATAAGTTGGCCCACTACGCCAATGCTGCTTTCGATATCGAGTTTGACTTTCCGTTCGGCTTTAAAGAATTGGAAGGAATTCATTCAAGAACCGATTTCGATTTGAAGCAACACGAGGAATTCTCTGGGAAAAAGCTTCAGTACTTCGATCCTGAATTGAACGAAAGTTACATTCCTTATGTAGTGGAAACTTCCATCGGTCTGGATAGAACTGTTTTGGCTGTGCTTTCTTCTGCCTATCAGAATGAAACACTGGAAGATGGTTCATCAAGAGTTGTAATGAAGATTCCTTCGTTCTTATCTCCGATCAAACTGGCCATTCTTCCTCTAGTTAAGAAGGATGGTCTACCAGAAAAGGCTATGGAAATCTTCAATGAACTTCGTTTTGATCACGAAGTGATGTACGAGGAGAAGGACAGCATTGGAAAACGATATAGAAGGCAAGATGCTTTGGGTACTCCTTATTGTATCACCATTGATCACGATTCCTTGGAAGACAACTGTGTAACGTTGAGAGACAGAGATACAATGGCACAGGAAAGAGTGAGTATTTCTGAACTTGGAAAAATCGTTTCTGATAAGGTTGGCGTGGCTTCTATCCTTAGAAAACTGTAGTAGCCGCTAACCGACAATTGAATAGGTAGTGACAGCGAACACTTCCTGTTCTGATCTGTTTTTAGGATATTTGTAATCCCGAAATTGAAAACGTTACTCTTCATATTGACTGTGATTCTTGGGCATTCAGCATTTGCCCAAACCTCATCGCTGCCCTCTGCTCAACTGCACAAGGCGCTTGGAGGCATTGTAGATTATGATGCAAGCCTAACCAATTTCTTTTTTGATTCCGATGAATTGGAGATGATGTTGGCAGACCCAACTCAAACTGCGACTACAAACTCAGCAGTGCAAAATGCTGCCAAAAGAATTGATATTCCGAAGAAAAAGGTGAATTGGCCTTTTGGAAATGCACCTATAACTACCCTTAAAAAGTCTGGCTCTCCAGATGAGCTCGCTTACGATTCGCCTAATTATGTACGAGGTTACATCATTTTAGGAAATGACCATACAGAGAATTTTCGGTCGTACGAATTGTACGAACAAAACGGTGCGCTTCTAGGAAGAGGGCCACTATATCATAAAAAGACAATTCGTGTGCCTTGGGAAGCACGGGGAGAGGTAAGCCTAATGTTACATGGTACCGCTGGAAGTCAATCTTTCCAGTTCATTACTGCTCCCTAACCCAGATTTAGGTTTTAGTCCTTATTGAAATTAGTCATCACTAGACTAAGGTCCATTGTGCCGAACGCCTTGATGGCATCGACCGCTTTCTTTACTTGATGCTCAATAATTTTCTCTTCTTCGGAAGTCCATTGGCCTAGTACGAAATCAACTTGTCGGCCTTTTGAGAAATCATCGCCAACACCAAATCTCATTCTAGGATAAGCCTGGGAAGCCAAAACTTCGTTTATGCTTTTTAAGCCGTTATGTCCGCCATCGCTTCCTTTTTTCCGGATGCGAATCTTACCAACGGGTAAAGCAAGATCGTCAGTAATAATCAAAACATTTTCAAGGGAAACCTTGGCTTGATCCATCCAATATCGGACTGCTTTTCCGCTCAAGTTCATATAAGTGTTTGGCTTTAGCAGAACGAACGTTCTTCCACGATGCTTGATTTCGCAAACATCACCAAACCTATCCACTTTAAACAAAGAAGTGGATGCCTCCGCGAAGGCATCCACCACTTTAAAACCAATGTTGTGTCGGGTATTCGCGTATTCCGCGCCTATGTTCCCCAATCCAACAATTAAGTACTTCATCTAAATCAGGATTCAGCCGCAGCTTCTTCCTTCTTCTCACCACCTTCAGCAGACGCTTCTCCATCTTCCTCTTCATCCTCATCAACAGCGCCACGCTTAGCTCTAACAGCTACAACAACGTTGTCCTCACGATTCATGATAGTTCCGTTTTCCAAAGTAAGATCAGCGACTTTGATGCTTTGGCCAATTCTCAGACCTTCAACTTCAATAATCATTGCATCACCCAATTTTCTTGGATCACACTTCACCATTAATGAGCGAAGTGGCATAGCCAACTTACCACCGTTACGAACACCAAGTGGCGTACCTTCCAAACGAACTGGAAGATTTACAAGAACTGGTCGGTCGGTTAGCAATTGAAAATCAACATGCAAAATCTTATCCGTGACCGGATGGTATTGCACATCTTTCATAATTGTCTCGTACGTTTTACCGTCAATTTCAACATTTACGACATACACGTTTGGCGTGTAGATCAACTTTTTGAATTTTCGGGTGTCAGCAGTGAAGTGAACTGTTTCTTCTCCCCCGTAAATGATGCATGGAACATTGCCTGCTCTACGCGCGGCCTTTGCATCGGCTTTCCCAAGGGACTTCCTTACTTCTCCTATTAGAGATATTGATTCCATTTTTTAGTTATTAGTTACTGGTTATTAGTTTATAGTTGGAGATTCCGGCCTAACCAAAGCCTTCATCCGTTTTTAGTTTTTTCTAATCACTGTTCGCTATTCACTTTTGACTAAAAGATAAATTTTGAACTGATGGATTCGTAGTTGTGTGCTTTTCTAATCACATCTGAAAATAGATCAGCAACAGAAATAACGGTAATCCTATCGTTTTCTTCGCTTAGTGGAATTGTGTCTGTAGTAACCAACTCAATCAACTTTGAGCTGCGAATCTTATCGTGTGCATCTCCAGATAAAAGTGGATGCGTAATGCAAGCTCTTACTGAATTCGCGCCATGCTCCATAAACATTTCGGCCGCTTTACAAAGTGTACCTCCGGTATCGACCATATCGTCTACCATCACCACATCTTTTCCCTTTACATCACCGATAACAGTCATGCTCTCCACCACATTGGCCACGTTGGTCTTACGCTGCTTGTAGCAAATTGCCAAATCAACGTTTAACTGCTTAGCGTAAGCGTTTGCTCTTCTGGTTCCACCAACATCCGGTGTGGCCATTACCAAGTTTGACAATTCTAACTGCTTTAAATAATCCAGAAACAGATAAGATGCATAAAGGTGATCAACAGGAATGTCGAAGAATCCTTGAATCTGGTCTGCGTGCAAATCCATCGTCATGATTCTGGTAACACCAGCTGCTTGAAGCAAATTGGCAGTCAACTTAGCACCAATCGGAACGCGTGGCTTTACTTTTCTGTCTTGTCGTGCCCAACCGAAGTAAGGAATAACTGCAACAATCCTTTTTGCAGATGCGCGCTTGGCGGCATCAATCATAAGCAGTAACTCCATTAAGTTATCCGCAGGTGGAAATGTGCTTTGAACTATAAAGACATCATCACCACGAATAGAGTCGTTGAAACATGGCTCGAACTCACCATCCTTGAATTCAAGAATGTCTTGATCGCCCATAGGCACACCATAGCTATCAGCAATTTTTTCTGATAGGTATCGTGTAGCACGACCACTAAATATTTTAACGTTAAACGCCACCTCTGGTATAATTCTAACTTTCAGGATTGCTAGTTGCAAACCAACACCCCGAATTTCGGGCTGCAAAAGTAAGTATTCGCTTTAAGATATTTGAATATTGACGGTTTGAATTTGGCGTGAAAAGTATAATTTCGCAGCCCGCAATTCAATGAGGCCTACCAACCATTGAATTATTAGATGCCGAAGTGGCGGAACTGGTAGACGCGCACGACTCAAACTCGTGTTCCGCAAGGAGTGTCGGTTCGATT
>JBLFWJ010000062.1:0-17092 GCA_047611425.1 Bacteroidia bacterium
GTCTATAACTGACTTTCCCAACGGATTATTTGCTGAAGGCATGTCTAAGGTGTTAAAATTGGTCTTGATTATTTGAAAGGATTTGTCAATAATCATTATGCCGTCAACTAAGCTTTCAAAAATGGAGCGCCATTGAATTTCAGAGCGTTCTAGCTCTTCCTTTAAATCGCTTTCTTTTGTAATGTCGGTCACCGTAACGAGCACTCGGCTTAAGTCCAGCTCGTGGCCCTCAACCACGTTCACTTGAACAATAATCTGCTTAGCTCGAGCTTCAGTGTCAATCGTTACTGCATTAGAACGGAATGATGTCCCGCCTTCAGCTAAAACAACAAATTCATCCTTGAAAATTGATTGGTATTCAGGTTTGAAAATGACTGGCAAATCGTCAATTCGTTCCGGGGTTGCTGGTATGCCAGTTATTTTTAAAGCAGTTTCATTAACGCTAATCACTTTTATTAGTGAGGCGCAATGTTTAACGTCATCCGGATTTTCAGTGAAGTACCAATTAAAGTCAGTGACACCTCTTTGAGACAATTCGTCTAGAAATCTTTTAACATCCGAGAAATCTTCTTCCCAAACGGCCACCGGTAAACTGTTTAAAATGGAATAGGAGGATGGATGATCCATTAATCCATTCTTCGCCAATATCTTCTTTAGCCTTTCGTTTTCTGAACGTAGGTCCTCTAATTCAGAGGTGGAAGATTTATTGGAATCGATGGGTTTCATGTGCAACTATATTCCCACTTTTAACGCGATTCAGAACAATAAGATGCGATCAATTCCCAACAATTTTTTCAACATAGTAACATCAGTATTTGTAGTTGGCTTTTTTCTCTCGTTTCAGAGTTGCAAACCACAATACACGGATGTAAAACTCCATAAGGTGGATTGCTGTGATATTGGCGATGCCGTAAACGGAAAACTTACAGTAGGATTCGGCCTAGATGTGGAGAACCCCAATAAATTCGACATCAACATTAAGGAGATGAATGTGAAGGTGAAGATCAACGGGATTGAGGTAGGAGAGGCGGATTCGGAGAAGAAATTCAAATTGCTTAAGAACTCTCGGAACATTTATAAGATGGAAGTGACCGCGGATATTAATAAAATTCTGGCCGGATCGTTGGCCAATTTAGGAGCTTTGCTCAGTGGTGGGTTGAAAACGATGGATGCCGAAATAGAAGGCGAAATCAAAGCTTCGGCAATGGGTATTACCAGGACAATTCCGGTTGAGGGAACGTACCCAATTCAGTTGAAGTAATTAGATTTTCACACAAACATTCTTCGGCTCTGTGAAGAATCGGATTGCATCCCAACCTCCTTCTCGTCCCACACCACTTTGCTTCATACCACCAAATGGAGTTCTAAGATCTCGTACCAACCAGCAATTAATCCAAACGATTCCGCTTTTCAATTCGGCTCCTAAACGGTGCGCTCTTCGAAGGTCATTTGTCCAAACGGTGGCTGCTAAACCATAAGGCGTTGAATTGGCTAGTCGGACGGCTTCTTCTTCGGTATCGAATGGCTGAATGGTCACAAATGGTCCAAACACCTCTTCTTGGTTTGATCTACAAGTTTCATCTAGTCCTTCGATGATCGTAGGCTCGATGAACCAGCCGGTCATTCCCGTTTCTGCTGGTTTTCCACCACAAAGGACGGTACCGCCTTCTTCCTTTGCAATGTCGATGTAACCAAGGATTTTCTCGTAATGTGCCTTGGACACAATGGCGCCAAGTCGCGAGTCATCCGCTTCCGGATCACCCACTTTCATTCGTTTCACCTTCTCTACAAAACGGGTTTTGAATTCCTCGTAAACCCCGCGCTGAACATAAATGCGACTACCACACAAGCAAATTTGTCCTTGATTTGCGAAGCTCGAATTGAGAGAAGTTCTTATGGCATCGTCAAGGTCGCAATCATCAAAAATGATGTTGGGATTCTTACCGCCAAGCTCCAACGACATCTTTTTAAACATTGGTGCTGCAACTTTCGCGATTGCCGCTCCGGTTTCAGTTCCACCGGTAAATGAGATGATTGGAATGTCCTTGTGTTCAGTAATGGCCGCACCAACTTTATGCCCAAGTCCGTGTACAACATTCAACACGCCTGCTGGCATTCCAGCCTCAATACAAAGTTCAGATAGAAGAAAGGCAGTCATAGGAGTTACCTCCGAAGGTTTGGCTACCACACAGTTTCCAGTTGCTAAAGCGGGAGCAATCTTCCAAGTAAAAAGGTAAAGCGGAAGGTTCCAAGGAGAGATGCAACCTGCAACACCGATTGGGTGTCGAAGCGTGTAATTCAAGTATTGTCCATCCTGATCATGCAGCTGAGAACTGTCATGTAGAATGGCCGTGGCAAAGAATGCGAAATTGTCCGAAGCCCTTGGAATATCAACCTTCCTGGCCAACGATACTGGCTTTCCATTGTCTTTCGATTCCGCCTGTGCCAACCTATCCAAATTGTCTGTTATCAGCTGAGAAACCTTCATCATAATCTGAGAGCGCTGGGCTCTGGTTTTTGATGACCATTCGGGATATGCGGCACTAGCAGCATCAACAGCTAGTTGCACATCGGTCGAATCTGAATCTGGAATTTGCGAATAAACTTCGCCTGTTGCTGGTTGAAAATTGTCGAGATACGCTCCAGCGTTAGGCTCTACCAATTTCCCTCCTATGTAATTCAAAATCTTTTGCATGATTTATTGTTCTCGCGTGGTTATTCCAAACCGTCATTTAGTTTGATGAGACTCTTCGCTACACTACGTTTCACTCTGAGTGACGAGGACAAACTTAACTTTTCCCGTCATGCAGAGCGGAGAGCAACGAAGCGAAGCATCTGTTGGTTGTATCGCGAGCCTGCGTCATTGACCGATTGACCAGTTAAAATCTGTTAACCGCACAATAGCCGCAGGATGTGGGAGTACTTTTACCGTGATGGCCAATCTGAGCATAAAAACCATAATCGTCATGATGTCCGTGGCGTTGGTGGGTCTTGTCGGAATCCAAGGATATTGGATTCAGAATGCCATCGTATTGCGTGAGCAACGGTTCAATAGTGCGGTAAGCGAAGCCATGAATCAAGTGGTTTATCGCTACGAGAAATACAAGGCGGCAAAGAAGATTGCTTTACAGATGGACATTCGCGACAAGCGTAGCACACTGATTTCGCAAATGGATTCGATCAATCAGGCCATTATGTTGAATCGAGATAGCATTTTGTCGTTGAACGAAGAGCAACCGGTTTTTTATGCGCCTCAACCTCACAATCCTCAAATTGAGATCAACGTTTACGAGGAGTTCTTGGAGGATTCTGCTGGGTTTTTGGTAAAGCGAAGCCAGCAACAAACGTTCAGTTCACCCACGTTTTCGTTCCCACCTATGCGTGAGCCAACAATGTTGGATGCTGAGAGTCACAGAAAACAGCGACTTCGTGATTCGTTGGAAATGGTGAGTCGCCATAATTTAGAGTGGCTTGAAAAGCGCACGGAGCTTGTAAATGAACTCTTTGAAGAGCTGGTTTCAGTTGACCTTTTTGACAATAATGATGGTTTAGATACCATCGCATTGGATTCGATTATTGGACAAGAGCTGGCGGATAAAGGAATAGACACAGAATTCGCGTTCGGTGTGTTCGACCCTTTTATGCAGGCTGTGTATTTACGTGGCGAAGACAATCACATTGATGGCGTGGTGACATCCGAGCATCGGGTAAACCTGTTCCCAGGAAACGTGTTTGCACCACCAAAATTTCTGTCTGTTTACTTCCCACACGAGCAAGGATTCCTGCTTCAAACCATGTGGATACTTCTTACGATAAGCGGAATTTTCATCCTCCTAATCATCTTCACGTTTGGGTATTCGGTTAATACGATCATCCGCCAGAAAAAACTTTCGGAGATTAAGAATGACTTCATTAATAATATGACGCACGAGTTGAAGACTCCGATCAGCACGATCTCATTGGCCTGTCAAGCGTTGACCGACCCCGATATGATCAAACGGCAAGGATTGGTAGACAATTACGTGAAAGTTATCTCCGATGAGAACAAACGCCTAGGAATGGTGGTGGAAAGCGTGCTGAGAACTGCCGTGATTGATAAAGGCGAGCTTAAGTTGAAGATGCAGGAAGTGAATGTTCATCAGGCTATTGACAATGTAGTGAACAACATGAACCTAAAGGTGAACAGCCAAGGTGGACAGATCTTAGAACGGTTGCATTCTTCCAATCCGAATGTGATGGCGGATAAGATTCACCTCACAAACGTGATTTTCAACTTGGTGGACAATGCGTTGAAATACACGAAAGAAGTACCAATCATCAAAATCGGAACAGAAGGAACAGCCGAAGGCGTGATTATTTCTGTTGAAGACAATGGAATTGGGATTACTAAAGAGCATCAGAAAAAAGTATTTGAGAAGCTTTACAGAGTGCCGACCGGAAACGTACATGACGTGAAAGGGTTCGGCCTTGGACTCAGCTATGTAAAGGCCATCATGGACAAACATGGTGGTTGGGCCAAGGTGAAAAGTGAACTCAACAAAGGCAGTCGATTCGAAATATTCATACCCTATAAACCAGTAAAATCATGAGTGATACAACTAAAGTTTTATTATGCGAGGATGACCCGAATTTGGGCATGCTGCTACGAGAGTATTTACAGGCCAAAGGGTTTGACACAACGCTTTGCGTAAACGGCAAGCTGGGACATGCCGAGTTTATAAAAGGAGGGTACGAACTGTGCATTCTGGACGTGATGATGCCGATTAAAGATGGTTTTACGCTGGCTGCAGATATTAGGCAAACGGACAAGCAAGTGCCCATCGTCTTCCTTACTGCCAAGAGCATGAAGGATGATAAAATGAAAGGGTTTGAGTCTGGTGCAGATGACTACATCACCAAGCCTTTTAGCATGGATGAATTGCTAATGAGGATGACGGCCATCTTGCGTAGAACCAAGCCAGAATCAGCAACTCCTAAAATCAGAGAGGCTGTAAAACTTGGCGGGTTCACCTTCGATTATGATCGCCAGATTCTAGATTTGAACGGAGATAGCCAGCGCTTGACAACCAAGGAGAATGAGCTGTTGAACATGCTATGCGCCAATCGATTTGATGTGATGGATCGCAACTTCGCCCTCAACAAAATTTGGGGCGATGATAATTACTTCAACTCAAGAAGTATGGATGTTTACATCGCGAAACTCAGAAAATACCTTTCTAAGGATCCTGAGGTAGAACTAGTAAACGTACACGGAAAAGGGTTTAAGCTCTTGGCAGAAGAGTAGTCTTAAAGACTCCCGGTTCTTCCTCCGTCAACCGGAACATTTATCCCGTTGATGTATCCCGCTAAAGGACTAATTAAGAACGTAGCTGCAGCTGCTACTTCCCAAGGTTGGGCAAAGCGCCCGGCCGGAATTGCCGACAACATTCCTTTTGCAGCAGCATCTTCTGAAACACCCGTTTTCGAAGCTTTATTCGAGATGATGCTGGATAAGCGTTCAGTCTCCGTAGCTCCGGGCAACACATTATTTACGGTGATCCCGAATGGGCCTAATTCATTGGCCAAAGTCTTGCTCCAATTGGCAACTGCACCTCGAATCGTGTTCGAAACACCCAATCCATTCAAAGGAATTTTAACGGAAGTTGAGATGATGTTCACAATACGGCCATAACCAGCCTTCTTCATTCCAGGAACAAGAGCTTGTGCCAATACATGGTTGCACATTAAGTGTGCTTGAAACGCAGCAACGTACTCTGTTAGATCAGCGTCAATTGCTTTTCCTCCCGGAGGGCCACCCGTATTATTCAGTAGAATATTGTAAGGCTGATTGTCCTTTAGATGGTTTTCTAATGTTGATTTCAGACTGTTTGGATCTGAAAAATCCGCTTGTAGAAACCCGTGATTCTGGCCTTGATCTGTATTCAATTCTGAAACCGCTTTCTGAAGCTTCTCCGCGTTCCTGGCCACCAAGGTTACGGTTGCACCACACGCTGCCAATTGGTTGGCCACGGCATTTCCAATTCCTGCGGAACTGCCACATACCATGGCTCTTTTGCCGCTTAGATCGATCGTTTTATTGAATCCTTCCATGGTGGCCAAAGCTAAGTGAAATCAATGTTTTTAGAACGCATTCAATTACTTTAGCCGTAGTGAAGAATCGAATTGGATTCTACAAAAACCTAAATGTCCTAAGCATGCCTATTCAAAGACCATTCAACCTTCAAAAGTGGATTGATGAGAACCGTGATCTCCTGAAACCACCTGTAAGCAACAAGAACCTATACGTGCAGGCTGGAGATTTTATCGTGATGATCGTTGGTGGGCCGAATGCCCGAAAAGACTATCATTTCAATGAAGGGGAAGAATTGTTTTATCAGCTTGAAGGTGAGATTAACGTTCGTATTCAGGAAGATGGAAAGGCAGTTGATGTGGCTATTAAAGAAGGCGAAATGTTCTTACTTCCTGCAAATGTTCCCCACTCTCCAATGAGGGGCGAAAACACAATCGGACTGGTGATAGAATTGGTTAGGGATGGCCGCCCCATGCAAGATGGCTTGATGTGGTTCTGTGATGAATGCAATCACAAATTGCACGAATTCCGATTCCCTTTAAGAAACATTGAAACCGATTTTCAACCTCGATTCCGCGAATTTTACGCATCCGAGGAATTGCGCACGTGCGATAATTGTACGCACGTGTTGGAGATGGACCCCAGGTTTGTTTAGAGAGGAGGATATGTGGGAAGAAAAGGACAATAAATTGGTGGCCAAATTCGACTTTAAGGATTTTGTGGAGGCGTTTTCCTTTATGACCAAAGTAGCTTTGGTGGCAGAAAAGATGAACCACCATCCGGAATGGACCAATGTTTACAATTCGGTGGAGATCAAGTTGTCCACCCACGATGCTGGAAATATTGTCACAGAATCTGACCATCAATTGGCGACTCAAATTGAAAGGCTATACCGAGCATGACATTTGCCATCCTTTATAAGGTTGCCAACGCTTCGGTAATTCCTGCTTGGTTGCTTTTGGTTCTTCTGCCAAAGCATCGCATTACAAAGTTCGTTGCGCATTCTTATTTGTACCCAGTATTGTTGGGTTTGCTGTATGTGTGGTTGTTGGTCACGTCTTTTGGTGGCGAAGGCGGAATGGACACACTAGCCAACCTCAAACTGTCTTTTGGACGGGATGAGATACTCATTCTCGGTTGGGTTCACTACCTGGTTTTCGACTTGTTTATCGGAGCATGGATCGTTCGAGATGCTCGGCAAAACAGCATCAATCATTTGATGACCGTGCCATGCCTTTTGCTAACTCTTTTTGTGGGACCGGTCGGCTTACTCAGCTATTTAGGATTACGATTTTGGCAGACTAAGAAGTGGCAATACTAATCACTTCAATAAGCTCAATCTTCCTGTCTTAATTGATCCATCATTTTCATAGAGTTTGAAAATGTAAAGGCCATTCGGAAGTGCACTGATGTCGATGCCTTGCGAACCAGTTTTAAGAGAGGTCACGAAGATGTTCTTTCCAGAAAGGTCCAACAATTCCAAGGTTGATCCCGCATCAACATTACTTAAAGTGATTGTTCCATTAGATGGGTTAGGATAAACCAAGTTGAACGCGGCTTGAGTGGTCTCCTCAACCGAAGTACAGCAAAGGGATGGGTCGGAAAGAAACGTTGCCCTAGTCGGACCCATATTCTCGTTCACACTAAAATCGGCAACTGCGTATCCGAGGGTGGCGCTCAGAAATCGAATGTTTCGAGTGGTATCCAGCATTGGGTTTTCAAAAACGAGCGCAGGAATCATGGCCCAATTTCCACCTTGGTAATAGAATACAGAATCGATGCTTTCTTCCACAAAAAATTGACGAAGCACGTCATGAGAATCGCCCAACGCATCGGTCAGTGTTCCAAAGGCATCAATCTCAGAAGTAATACTTGACGTCCTTTTCAATCGCACAGAATCCGGATCGAAAATGGGTGGAAAGGCTGGAATGAATCCATCATTATAGATAGTTATGTCTAGGACAGCATTATCCGTAAACGAGGTCGACATAGTCGTTGGAAACGAAAGCAACTGGTATGGGTCGGTGAATTCAGCACTAATATCTACAGCAAATCCTTGGAAATTGTCTCCAGCAAAACCAATGATTTCTGCCACGCTGGAGGTCACGTTCACAAAACCTGATCCTCCGAATTGATCCACGGCAACTTCGGCCTCTGGAAAGTCATCTCCGTGTGGAGCCGTAGCCGGATCTTGAAACGTGAATTCGAATAGCGAGTCCGTCTCAAGCGATTGAAAATTCCAAGTCTGTGCAGTGGTACTTGGCAGGCCGAGGTCTAAGCCAATAGGAAGAACAGTGTCAACACCTTGGTAAAGCGTTACTCCGATTCCCGGAAAATCAGCATCAGTTATGGTGATCTGAGCATTGGCGAAAAAGCCAAAGCAAACGAAAGACGCAATAAGTAAAGGTGTTTTCATGGGTTGAATTTGTTGGCAAAGTACGAACACCACACCGCTATATTTGTCTTGTGAGTGTGTCCGATGCCCCAGATAAGATTAAGAGGATTCTTAAGACCATTCCTGATGATTCGGGGGTTTATCAATACTATGATTCCGAGGGAAAGCTGATCTATGTCGGCAAGGCCAAAAATCTGAAAAAGCGGGTTTCTTCCTACTTCACCAAAGACCGATACGATAGCCGGAAAACGGCTTTGCTGGTCAAGAAGATTGAAGACATCAAGTTTGTGGTGGTGGAGACCGAAATGGACGCACTGCTCTTGGAAAACAACTTGATCAAAGAGCATCAGCCTCATTATAATGTGTTGCTGAAGGACGACAAAACGTTCCCGTGGATCTGTATAAAGAAGGAACGATTTCCGAGGATATTCTCCACTCGAACTGTGGTGCGAGATGGTTCACAATATTTTGGGCCGTACACTTCTGTTAAAATGCTGAATACGCTTTTGGAGTTGATCCGGCAGTTGTACCCTCTTAGAAATTGCAATTACAATCTGAGTCAGGAGAACATTGAGGGAGAGAAATTCAAGACCTGTTTGGAATTCCAGATCGGTAATTGTTTGGGGCCGTGTGTCGGTCTTCAGGAAGAGGCTGAATACAACGAAAGCATTGTTCAGATTAAGAAGATCATCAAGGGAAATATTAGTGAGGTAAAGAACCACCTGAAGGCAGCCATGCAAGAGTTTGCGGATAACATGGAGTTTGAAAAGGCCCAAGTTGTGAAGGAGAAAATGGATCAGTTGGAGAATTACCAAAGTCGGTCTACGGTTGTAAGTCCTGTGGTGAACAATGCCGATGTTTTCAGCATTATCAGCGATATTAAAACCGCCTATGTTAACTATTTACGTGTAGTAGAGGGGGCCATTGTTCAGGCCTACACCATGGAATTGCGCAAGAAACTGGACGAGCCTGATGAGGAATTGATGGCACTGGCCATTGTAGAACTGCGAGACAGAATGCGTTCTGATGCAAAGGAATTGATCCTTCCATTTAAGCCGCAAATAGAGCTGGATGGCGTGAAGATTACGGTGCCTCAACGTGGAGACCGAAGCCAATTGTTGAAATTATCTACTCGCAACGCCATCATGTTCAAGCGTGACAAGGAAAAGCAGGTGGAGATTATTGATCCTGATCGTCATGCGAATCGGATCATGGCGCAGATGAAGGAGGATTTGAGAATGAAGGAAGAACCTCGACACATCGAGTGTTTTGATAATTCCAACATGCAAGGAACCAACCCTGTAGCAGCCATGGTTTGCTTTAAGAATGGCAAACCAGCCAAAAAGGAATACCGGAACTACAACATCAAGACTGTTGTTGGGCCGGATGACTTCGCCTCAATGGAGGAGGTGATTTTTCGCAGGTATAGGCGTTTGCTTGAAGAGAAAGCACCTCTTCCTCAACTCATTATTGTTGATGGAGGAAAGGGCCAGTTAAGCAGTGCTGTCAAAAGTTTGGATAAGCTTGAATTGAGAGGAAAGATTACCATCATCGGCATTGCGAAAAGACTAGAGGAGATCTTCTTTCCGGGTGATTCGGTGCCGCTTTATATTGATAAGCGATCGGAGTCCTTGAAGGTGATTCAGTTTGCACGAAATGAGGCACATCGTTTTGGGATTACGCATCATAGGAATCGCAGAGCAAAGGACACCATCAAATCAGAACTGACTGAGATCAAAGGCATCAGCCATAAAAGTGCCCAGCAACTTTTATGGAAATTCAAATCCGTGAAGCGGGTTAAAGAAGCCACCGAAACCGAATTGGCCGAAGAAATAGGAAAGGCAAAAGCGAAGATTGTCTTTGTGTATTATCACCCACATGGGTGATTAACAAAGAAAGTCGGCAAGATGTCACCCCGTTCTTGAAACGGGGTCTCTCCCTCAGTCTAACTTCTTGTCAAAATCGTAGAGATGCCTTTTCCAGAACGGCATGACAAGCAGCAGAGAGGTAGAAGCACGGGAACATGACATGCTCTTACCTTAGCACAATGACCAACCAACAAAAACTACTCGACCTCTTTGATCAAATGGAAGCCGATCGGCAAGCCATGATGGCTAAGGTGAAAGGCATAGATCATTCTCTTTTAGAACGGAAACCCAATGCCGATGCGTGGTCAGTAAGCGAAGTGTTTATGCACATGGTTGTGGCAGAAGCGGGCTCACTTAAATACATGCGTAAGAAAATAGAAGTTGACAATCATTCAGTTTGTAAAGGAAGGACTGCTCAATATGCATTGCTGATAGGAGCATTGAAAGCGCCAATCCTCAAATTCAAAGCGCCTAAAATTGTTGCGGATGTTGGCAGCGGTATTCAATTCTCAGATGCACAGAAACAATGGGATGAGGTTAGAGCTGAGCTCAGAACCGATTATGAAAACCTTGATGAAGAGTGGATAATGCATGACTTGTTCAAGCATCCATCTGCTGGTAAGTTTGATTTAATCCGTGCCGTTAAATTCATGCGTGTGCATGCAGATCGGCACATTGGACAAATACACCGAACCATAAAGTCGTTGCAATAACCTACCCCAACAATTAACGCTCGTCTCCACATTAGTGGGGGCGAGCGTTTCTGTTTAAAGCAATTTGTTCCCAATATGGGAATACCGTCCTACTCTGAAACGAAAAGCCGAGACGTGCCAAAACGTAAGTGTCTGAAAAACAACGATATAAAGTTTTATTTTCCGTTGGCACTCGCTTCGCTAAGTAGCAATCGTCAAAAAACACATTGATGATGATTCAGCAAATAGACAGAACTATTCTTAACAGCATTTTCCTTCCGAAGCATTTGTTCGGAACTCAGGAAGTGCGATTCGTTCTGACTGACGCTGATAAGATTGAAAAGGAGGATGTATTGGTCATCAGTTTTGGTGATTCGGTAAACCAAGAAGGATTTACAACGGAGTCATTCAACTACATCAATAATCCAGATGGAACCATCCGATGGATATTTCCGGTGGATGCAAAATCTCCTCAATTCTTAGAATTCTACAACACGACCAGTCCACGAGCCAAAGCGTTTGCTTTGGGTTGCAAGCTGGCATTCAAATTCAAACTACAACGATTTATTTCTACAGGAATATTCCATGTGAACACAAGAGGCGCAACCAGGATAATAGAAGCGCTCTCCGCTACCAAGCATGACACTTACAGCATATTTACTGGAACAAGTGGGGTTAACAGGTCTTTTCTCGCTGCCGTTGGTAGCGGAGGAATGACCACCCATTTCCTGAAAGGAATGATCGATCCTGCCGATTCTGACTCAATTTACCACGAGCAGGATCAGCTTAAAAAAGCACAGAATCTCACTTTGAGTAATGTGGTAACCCCCGCATCTCAGATTGTAAAGGGTGATCTTTTGATGGAGAGCATTCGTCCGAAGAGGTTGGCTCAACCCGGACACTTGAATGAAGTTCACCATCAATTCCTAGCCAATCTTGCGAAGCAAACAGCTACGCTAGTTTCAATTAAGGGAAGTGATTTTGCCGCAACCGTCAAAGCCGGTTTGGATAGAATCGTACCGGATAATCGAATCAACGAGGATCTCTTCAACCTTATAGAAGTACACAAATCGCTTCTACAGAGTGATGCGCTTATTCCAGCATCGCAGGCTCACGGTGACTTTACGCCATGGAACATGTTCATGAACGGAACGGAATTGAACGTGATTGATTGGGAATTGGGAATGGATAAGGCACCGATGTTATTCGACCTTTTTCACTTCATTTTCCAATCGGAAAGGTTCATTTATCATGGAGATACCAATGGTGTGAGCAGCCGAACCCAAAAAGCAATTGATCATCCAATGATGGATGAATTGATCAATGAATATGGTGTTGATCCCCACACCCATTTAAGATTATACCTGCTGTATGTACTGGCTTATTACCTGCCAGAGTACCAGCGAAACGAATCCCTAACAGCCGACCAGGTTGCCCAGATGAATGTTTGGACAGACCAGTTAGCACAACTAATCCCTACAATGAAAGAAGTATCCCACAGGAAGGTATTTCTGCAAACTTTCTCCGGAGAGCTGGCACTTACGGAGCATGCCATGCTCAAATTCAAACCCGAAAGACTGACCGATCTTCCAGAATCATCCGACTTGGATATTCTGTTGAATCGTGTTCATGTTGATGAACTGTTGGAATTTGTGGCAAGCAGCAGCTTGGTAAGCAAGTATCGCGTTCAGAAGAAATCCTACATGACTGTAGTTCGGGTTTTCTTTAAAGATGGCTCCTTCCTTAGTCTTGATTTAATCTACAAGTTCAAGAGAAAATGGACAGAATACATCGATGCAAAGTCGATTCTTGAAGAAGCGTGTTCAGATCGATACGGTGTAAAACGAGCAAAGGCGAAGCATGACCTTCAATACAGCATTTTGTTCTACACGTTGAATGGCGCGTCCATTCCGGAAGATTACTACCAGTATTTTATTGAACGATGTGAAGGCGATACCGGCCAACTATTGGATCACGTGAATTCGGCTTTCGGCTTAAAGTTAAGTGGTCTTCAAGAGGCTTTTAAATACACCAAAGACCTTCATTCAAAAATTCTCAGCTCTGTAAATAATTACCCTGAGAACAACTGGTTGAAAGGTCTGATGAACAAGGTGGTTTATTACATCGACACAGCAAAAGATGTGTTCAGAACAGAAGGCATGATTATCACTTTTAGCGGTGTGGATGGCGCTGGTAAGAGCACAATCATCGAGGATATTCGAACCAGTCTTTCTCAGAAATACCGAAGGAATGTGGTGGTGCTACGCCACCGTCCGGCTGTTTTGCCAATACTCAGTGCGTACAAGCACGGCACGGATAAGGCTAACAAGATTTCAAGTGTACGTATGCCAAGAACCGGTACGAACACGAGTCAAATGGGCAGCTTGGCGCGATTCGCCTATTATTTGGTTGACTACATGGTAGGCCAAGTTGTGGTGCATTTGAAGCACACCATTCGTGGGCACATCGTGCTTTATGATCGGTATTATTTCGACTTCATTCATGATGCCAAGCGAACCAATATTGTTTTGCCGCCATGGTTCATGAAGATGTTTTACCCTTTGATTTACAAACCCAGACTTAACTTTTTCCTCTATGCCCCAAGCGAAGTGATCTTAGCTCGAAAGCAGGAACTGGACAAAGGCGCAATCAAAGAACTTACGGAGCGTTACGGAACGCACTTCGATTCGCTTTCGCAGAAGTACAATAATGATGTGTACCGAAAAATCAAAAACACTGACCGCGAAAGAACCGTGGAAATGATTCTTCAAGATTACCAAGCCGTTGCATGAGAACTGAAAACTAGAACTGAAAACTAGAATTGATCTAAGGTGGATCCCCTAAAAATCCCCTAAATCACTTCAACCCAAACCAGAAATTGGAAACTAAAACTCACATAATGAAAACCTCACTAATCACAGCGTATGCGGTAAACCCATACCACGGCTCTGAAGATGGTACTGGCTGGAATATTTCCCGTCAAGTTGCCACGGAGCACAAAACCATCATCGTTACTCGAAAGAACAATCGCCCAGAAATTGAGCGATACATGGCCGAAGTGAATGACCCCGTTCACGCCAACATGCAGTTCATGTATTACGATTTACCGAATTGGGCCATGTTTTGGAAGAAGATGATTGGGCCACGTGGATATGTATTGTATTACTACCTGTGGCAGCTGTTCATGCCGTTGTTCATCATCAAGAATAACCTCAAGTTTGATATTGCACATGCGTGCAATTTCCACAGCGATAGCCACCCAAATTTCCTTTGGTTGTTTGGTAAGCCGACTGTTTGGGGGCCGATTGGTCATCATCCAAAAATGCCGCATGAGTATATCAAGCACCATGGTTCTGCTGTGGTAAATACGGATAGAAAATATGCCGCTGTAAAATGGATTCTGAGAACGCTAGACCCATTTTTCCATCTAGCGGTTTGGAAGTCGGATGCAATTATTGGAATCAATTCTTCTGTTCAGAAAGTGATTAGAGCCGATAAGAAAAAGATGAGCATCATTCCTGCTGTGGCTTCTGTTAAACCAAAAGCGACTGCGGTTTCGAATGAGAAGAAATTTCAGGTGCTTTCCGTTGGAAGATTCACCCCGATGAAAGGGTTTGACATCACCGTAAAGGCGTTTGCAAAGTTTTATCGTCAATTGCCAGTTGCTGATCGTGCCAATGTAAAAATGAAGTTGGTTGGAAAGGGAGAAGACGAGCAAATGCTACTAGATCTTATTTTTGAAAATGGATTGGAGAAAGCTGTAGAAATGGTGAATTGGGTAGAGCTGAGCGAAATGCCGCAGATCTATGCAGATTCAAACTTGTACATGTTTCCTTCTCACGAGGGAGCCGGAATGGTGGTTCCAGAAGCAATGAGCTACGGATTACCAGTGGTTTGTTTTGACAACGTTGGTCCAGGTGAGTTGATTGGAGAATTCGGAATTAAGATTCCTTATAAAGACTACGAAACTTCGGTTTCTGACTACGCGAACGCGATTACTGACTTGTATTTCGATCCGGCCAAAGCCAAGCAACTATCTGATGAAGGAAAAATTGAGTTCGACAGAAAGTTTACTTGGGAGACAAAGGGTCAGCAGATTCGTCAGATTTACAGAAGGCTGTTGAATCCGACCATGGTTTCGGCACCCGTGTTCTTCTCACCTGAAACGGTAGAAGCATGAGCACGATAGCCGTCTTTCATCCAAGTGCAGAGTTGTACGGTGCCGATCGCATCTTGGTCAATGCCCTAAAAGCTTTGCCAACAAACGTAAATAAGCGGGTTTACCTACTTCGTGAAGGACCGTTGGTCAACTTCCTAAAAGAAGGTGTACCAAATGTGGAGGTGATTATACGCACGGATATGCCGGTGATTTACCGAGCCATTTTCAATCCAAAGGGGGTTGTCCAAACGCTCATCAACTTGATTGGATTCTTGGTTTATATCCTTAAGGAAAACCGAGAACACCGGTTCAGTTCTGCGTACGTAAACACATCTGCAAACGTGTTACTGTTGCCGCTGCTCAAGTTGGTTGGAATTAAAAGATACATCCACATTCATGAGATCATTGACAGCCCAAAAATGATTGGATGGTTGACTGCATTCATGTCCAGATGGTTTGCCAATAAAGTTGTTTGTGTTTCTCAAGCTGTGCTTGATGGAATGAAGCGATATGTCACATCTATGGAAAAGGTTGGATTGGTTCTCCACAATGGTATTGACCCGATTGAGGTTAGAAACACTCAAACCTCAAACCTCAAACCTCACATCTCGTTTTACCTCTTCGGAAGAATAAAGCCAGAAAAAGGGCAATGGTTTTTGATTGAAGCATTGAGCACAATTTCAAAAGAAAAACTTAGGAATACTAAGTTCATTCTTATGGGAGGAGTTGTTGAAGGGCAAGAGAACGTTCTTGTTGAGTTAGAAGATAAAATTAGGGGATGCGGGTTAGAAAACAATGTTGAAATAAGAGACTTTTCTCCAAACATTGCTGAGGCAATGAGCGATGCTGATGTTTGTTTAATACCTTCATTAATGAAAGATCCTTTTCCAACAACTGTTTTAGAAGCTATGTCTGCAGCAAAACCTGTTATCACTACAATTCATGGTGGAGCCAAAGAAGCCGTAATCGATGGAGAAACGGGTTACTTAATCGACCCAAATAATACAGAGCAGCTTGCCGATCGAATCATTCGATTGATTGTAAATCAGGTGAAGTTGAAAGAAATGGGTGAGGCAGGGTCAGCTCGATTCAACGAACTTTTTACTGCCACAACTTTTGCAAAAAGTTGGATGAAATTCATGACAGAAGGAGGAATGCTGGAGAATGGTGCAAGTAACCAACCTAGTTCGTTCTCAACTGCAAGTGCCTCAAGTGCAGATTGAAACTTGTAGCTAAAGTTTAGAAGCTTTAGTTGTCGTTCATTGATAAATGTAACCAATTGAACAACACCCCGTTAAACCAACCCAGAGAACAAAGAACTCAATTAACGTTTTCAGCGCTAGAGGCAGTGCACTGCCAAAAGCACTATTAAAAGAAGGAAGTCCACCCCGATGAACTTCCGAATGAGGAGGCCCCCTGGCCAAATCAATATTAAGACTATCTTAACCAGGATAGGAGCTGAATATAGACAGCCCGGACTACAGTCTGAGGCTGTCTTTTTGTTTACTGGTTTATGATGTTTTGTTGAAAAGTTTGTGTTCTATTTCGTTTAAGTTTATCAAGAATGTGTTCTACGTTCTTGCTTCGCTGTATCTGTTGTTTTACCTCTCTAAAGATGTTAGAGCGCAGTCCTTTTCTCAATCCAATTCTACATTGATTAACTCCAACACCACCGATGTGTGGAACGTTGCATGGGTTGACATTAACGGAGACGGCTTTGACGACATCAACTACTGAATATGGTACCAACGACCTTAACCACGTTTACTTAAACGATGGCTCAGGCTATTTTTACGAGGACCTTAACACTGGTGCACTAACAGAGTAAGTTGCTGGATCGATTTCGTCTTCTTGGGCGGATATCGACAACGATGGTGATCTAGATTTGTTTGTCAGCAACACTTCCGA
>JBLFWJ010000063.1:0-16908 GCA_047611425.1 Bacteroidia bacterium
CTAATCATTCTAAAAGAAACTCCCTTAAACGGAACGCTTTCTTTTGCAACTGGTTCAATTAATATTCGATGGCAAGAATCGCTCGAAAATGTAGCGCTGATTAAATTGCTTGAACGTTCGGTAGGATACTCTGAAGCCATTGAACAAATAAGCGGTTTGATGGAAGGTATTCCTCAATTCCACCCGAAGAGAGAGGCCATTACAGACAGTCTTCAAACTCAGTACCGAACGTTACTTGGGACGTACAATTCCAGCTTGGCAGAATTGCAAAAAAACTATCCAAGCACATACACAGCACAAATATTGATTGGTTTAGATGCGCTACCAATGCGGGAAGAACGACCTGAGTGGCTAGCTAATTTCGACAATGACCCAGCCTTTTTGCATCAGCACTTCTTTGAGAATGTCAACTTTTCGGATAGTCGAACGGCATCAAATCCATTCCTCAAAAACAAGATAGTTGAGTACATCTTCACTTACATTGAAAAGCATGAGCAAGGGCTGAAGAATGGCATAGATCTAATCATGACTAAGGCTGATCGAAATGAGGCCGTAAAGAAGGCTTGTGCGGAAGTCCTAATTGGCTTCTTCACGGATCAGGGCATCAGCGAATACGTTGATTACCTAAACCAAGAACACTTAGAAAGTTGTTCCATTGAGTTTGACCCAAGCATTGGGGAGATTCTAAAACGTTCATCTCCTTATCGCGTTGGTGAGAAAGTTGCATCAACTATGATTCAAGACTTTGCAAAGGGCGAAGTCAATCTGCTATCCTCAGAATCAGAATTCACGGCCTTAATGTTCTGGGCATCATGGTGCAGCCATTGTCATGAGGAGATTCCTCAATTAGAAAATTTCTTAGCGCTGAATTTTGAACAATTGAGTTTCAAAGCAATCAGTTTGGATTCATTGAAACAGGATTTGACTGCTGCACAAACAGCTTTCCCATCACAGGTAGAACAACTTTGTAGCTTAAAAGGCTGGGACTCCTCCCCTGCTATTCAATTTGGGATAAGTGCCACACCTTCATTCATCCTCATAAAAAAGGACGGTAGCTATTTAGGTAGAGCCAGCTCTTTGGTCAGTTTGGCAATGCTATTGGCAGAACAGAAATAGTCTATCTGAAATTTGCGTGGTTGCCCTAAAATTGGCGATCTTTGAAATCGATGAGATTTAAGTACACCATAATTGTTCTATTCATAGTAACGGCCATCATCGGTTGTACCGATGACGTTTTGATTACGGACACGATAATTGCAGTCCCAGATATTGACCCATTTGACAAGGCATTGATAGATGTGCTTTATGAAGCATCCAACGGAGAAGGTCCTTCATTTTACGAGCTTCCCACAAGGCTGGAGGACGTTCCCGAAGACCCACTAAATCCACTTTCACATGCCAAAGTTGATTTGGGAAAAATGCTGTTTCATGAAACAGGTTTGGCAACTCATCCCAAGAAGGAAGAGAATCTTTACACGTATAGTTGTGCCAGCTGTCATCATGCACAAGGTGGGTTTCAGGCTGGAATTCCGCAAGGAATAAGTGAAGGCGGAATTGGCTTTGGCCTTCGTGGTGAAGCAAGAATACCTACGCCCGGATTCTCCATTGCACTTCTAGACGTTCAGAGAATCCGAACACCTTCAATACTGAATTCCGCATATCAAGAAGCAACACTTTGGAACGGTTCATTTGGTGGACAAGGAGTTAACCTCGGCACAGAATCGGCCTGGTATCCGGGGTCTCGTCAGCACACCAACTTTACCGGATTTGAAGGACTGGAAGTGCAAGCTATCGAAGGTATGGATGTGCACCGACTAGGCGTTAATGAGACCAATTTCAACCTATATGGTTATGGTAACAAACTAAAGGATGTCTTTGGGGATCTTGGAGATACCCTGATGAGTGACGTATATATCGCATTGGCAATTGCCGCATACGAGCGAACTGTCGTTGCATCCGAAGCTCCTTTTCAGAGGTGGTTACGAGGTGATCGAAAAGCGATGAAAGATTCGTGGAAAGAAGGTGCTGCCCTCTTTTTTGGCAAAGGAAACTGTGCTAGCTGTCACAATGGACCTTCTTTAGCGAACATGGAATTTCATGCCTTAGGCATGAATGAATTAGATGGACCTGGTTTTTATGAAACAGTTTTTGAGAACCAAACTGTGCATCTGGGTCGAGGAGGTTTTACTGGCCTAACTGAGGATGAATACAAGTTCAAAGTGCCACAGCTGTACAATTTAAAGGATTCTAGATTCTATGGACACGGCTCCTCGTTCCAGACAGTACTTGACATCATTCGATATAAGAACACGGCCGTAAAAGAGAATGCTGATTGTCCAGATGGCCAATTGGCAGATGACTTTACTCCTCTTGGGTTATCCGATGACGAAATCTGGAAAATCACCTTATTCGTAAATGAGGCCCTGTATGACCCGGATCTAATGCGATATGTTCCCGACCATACGCTTTCTGGATTCTGCTTCCCCAATAATGATCTGTATTCTGCAGCGGATCTTGGATGCCAGTAGAATTTGACCCAAGTAACCACTCTGCCGAGCACTCGTATCTTTATCAGATGAGATTACTTTCACTTCTTGCTATCATTCTGCTGACATTCTCAGCCGCTGCACAGAAATGGGTTGGCCAATCGCTTGAGCATCCACTGGAAGAATTAAAAGCTAAGAGTCACTTCACGCAAGCTAATGTTGGCCATTCTCATAATGAGTTTGTATCACATCTAAAAGATGTAATCTCAAATCTTCATGATGAGAAATGTGGGGTTGAATTGATTGAATCCGTCCAAAGTCCGTTAGGCAAACATCTACTTTTTCAGCAAACCATCAACGGAGAAAAGGTAATGGGCGCAACAATCAAGATCAATATCGATAACGATGGATTGAGAAGCTCCTTGTTCGATAGAACCATCACTCCAGATCTTGCGATAGAAATGGAATTCCCTGATACGGCACTCATTCGGTTAAGACTGAACGAATTGTATCGAGGTGATGACATGGATGAACTCTTTCAAGCAACCGTGGAACGAGCGTACTTCTACAATGGTCAAAATTTGGTTCCATCCGTGAGAATTGAGGTGGTTGAAGCACATGATCATTACTACGAAATGGTTCTTGATCATGATGTGAAAGTCATCTATCAGAACGATCTACTCGCCTACCATCACTCAGCCCAGATTGATTCTCCGGTAACGGCATTTGTCTTTCTTCCGGACCCGTTAACTACAGCCGAAGAAACTTACGGCTCACCTTATGCCGACCAAAATGACGCGAGTATCGCACAACTAAATGAGCAACGGCAAGAAGTGACCATGGAAGCAGATTTTGGAGGAACGTTCTTCAACCTTTTGAGTGAATGGGTGATTTTCTCCGAGCACACACCTCCAACCAACACACCTGCGATAAGCTCAACGCCTATGTTTGATTTCACCCGAGACAACGATCGTTTTGAAGAGGTGAATGCATACTATCACATCAACAATTTTCAACAGCATATCCAAGACCTTGGGTTCGACAACTTGGTGAACTACCAGATTAGTGTTGATGTTCATGCGTTGAACAGTGCGGATAATTCAAACTTCAATAATGGGCATACGCCTCCAAGACTTTCCTTTGGTGATGGCGGTGTCGATGACGCTGAAGATGCCGATGTAATCATACACGAGTATGGCCACGCAATTATGCATTCTGCTGCCCCTGGCACAAACGGAGGTACGGAACGAAGAGCATTGGATGAAGCCAATGGCGACTATTTCGCTGCATCATACTCTCGACATTTAGCTCCGTTTGGTTGGGAACGGGTTTATTCTTGGGATGGCCACAATGAGTTTTGGAGTGGCAGAATGGCAACTAGCACAGGGCATTACCCTGAAGACTTGGTCGGTAATATTTACCAAGATGGCGTGCTTTGGTCATCCACTTTAATGGAAATTTGGGGAGATATTGGGAGAGATAAAACAGACAAGATTCTGATGCAATCGGCATATTCGTATGCCGAAGGAATGAGCATGACAGATGCTGCATGGCTGTTTATAGAAGCAGAAGAGTTGTTATACGCAGCTGAGTATACGTATGAAATCCGTCAGAGAATGTTTGATCGGGGATTCATTCCTTGGGTTGGAGTTTCTGAGTCCGCGGCAAGTCAAGATTTGAGAATATTAAATTCAGAATTATTCGCACAAGGAAAAGCCAATCTTGTGATTGAATTTGAGCAACAAACGGATGCAGTCATATCTGTAATAGACGCCATGGGCAGGACTATTATCAAAGAAGAAATCAGCTCTAAATCCAGTTGGGAATTGTCTGCAAATAAGATTACAACAACAGGTTTTTATACTATCTCAATTGTTGATAGAGATGGCTACCAAGGCGTTAAGATTGTGCGAATCAGGTAGAGGCCAGTAAAGCCTCAAGTAAAACATTCTATATTTACTATTGCTACAAGCATCTGATAATGACTAATCAACTTCAATTCAATGTTCAGTACTTAGATTCTCATGCCTTTATGGAGGTGGAAGGAGAGTATGAACTCGAAGCATTTCTTCGGCTTATCAATTCAATCAATTCTGTTGGATTGAAATCAGAAAGCAAGAAAGTTATCTGCGACATTAGACGTGTAGAAGACATGCTACCAAGCGATACTGACCGATTTAGAATGGGCACGGCCTTAGCCGATGCTGTGCGAAATGACGTATATGTGGCGGGGTTAGCTGCACCCGAATCCATCAATCATTTTGTGGAGTTGGTAGCCAACAATCGAAGCGCTCATTTTAAAGTGTTTTCGTGCCAAGACGCGGCAAGACAGTGGCTACTTGAAGAAGAAATTTTGCCCAAAAGCAGATTCGCTTAGAACTCACTAAACTGATTCAGGCTTTTCATTTTTACATCTAGCGTTACTGGGACTCTGCCTGCCGGATAAACCAAAATGGTCTTTGGCTCATTTGGTAGCACATCAAAGAAATTCTCGGAATATTTAGCGTTCCGCTGATCCGTCTGAACCATCACGTCCTTGAGTAAAACAGGACTGGTGAATACCAATTCAACATGATCGTATTTGAAATTTGTCTGAATTTCTGGGTTGGTTTTGGAGAGAATCAGATTCTTCGGTTCATCAAAGTAGAATAGCTCTTCATCCAGTAAGGAGTCATCTTCAAAAAGCTCCATCCTCATAACGGACAAAACCTTTAATCCAGGGTTTTTGAACAATTCCTTGCTAGCCCACTCCCCTACTTGAATAACAGAACTTTTGGCCGAAGAAACCGAAACCTCCTTTTCCCAGACTACTTCACCGGTAAAACTTTGGAGTTTGAGTTTGAGCATTAATTCAGCCTTTTCCAATCGATCATTCGAAACAGAAACCTTGAAGTTTGAACCGTCAAATTCAGCAATTGGAATTATTGGTTTGTACCGATCGACAACAGTGTAATGGGCTGCCTTCCAATTCCCATTGAAGTCGATGGTACTCCAAGTAGGCGCTTGCCACACATCGTTAAACTGCCAGTAAAGCGTACCCATACACTTCTCACGATTAAGGCGATGTGCCTCAATTGCTGTTTTCATTCCAAGTCGTTGGGTCAATTGGCTCAAGTACACGTATTCGTGAAAATTCCGTGAAGGCGCAAAGTGTTCTTCCAAGTGTTTGGTTATTTCCTTGTTGCCTTTGTAGCTCCGCTGCCTGGTCTCTAAAACAGATTGATTAACCTGACCATTCAAGCGTTTCAATGAGGAAGGAAAGAAGTGAGGAAATGACTGAAAGCCATATTCACTCATAAACCGAGGTACATTCTTCTGATACCCATCAAAACTATCGTTGCCATGCCACACACCCCAGTAATGCATGTTGTGGTGGTTGAAATTCTCTTCCTTACCCCAATTACTGAGTGGTGATGTGGAGATGTAATTCAACTTGGGGTCGATAGAATCAAGAACGTTTGGAATCAAGTCTTTAAAGACCTTTTCGTACCCAGCCCAAATCTCATCTTGTTGCTTTTGGCTGTACTTGAACTCGTCTTGCCATCCCCAGTTCTGCCATGCCACGTCTATCTCATTATTTCCACACCAAGTTGCAATGCAAGCATGGTCGGAGATTCTTGAAACTTGTTGCTCAATCTCAACTTTAACATTTTCTACAAATGCATCATCAGAAGGATACATTGCACAGGCAAACATGGCATCTTGCCAAACCATAATGCCGAGACTATCGCACATCTCATAGAAATAATCGCTCTGGTAGATTCCACCACCCCAAACCCTAAGCATATTAAAGTGGCTTTCCTTGGCCGTGACCAATAAATCAAGTGTTTGCTTATTAGCTACAGTTGATGGAAATACACTTTGAGGAATCATATTGGCACCCTTCATAAAAATAGGCTCACCATTTACTTTGAAGTAGAATGAGGTGCCAATATCGTCTGGCTCATTGACCAATTCAACTGACCGAACTCCGAGTTTTCGAGCTTCAGAATAAACGGCCTCATCCTCAAACTTGAGCGATCCACTTACTTCATACAACTTTTGTTTTCCTGCTCCATTAGGCCACCACAATTCAGGATTGATGATAGAGAAAGGAACTTCAATGTGGTTCATTCCTTCTACAAGTACCACTGACTTTTTCTGTGTTGATTGACCAGGCACCGCAATCGTCAACTCAGCTCTTCCGGCTTTGGCTGCTTCAATTGTAAAGTAACCAGTACCGTTCATTCGGTTTTCAAGAAGCGTGTCTTGTGTTGTTCTGAAGGAGACCATCCGAGCATCATCCCAACCGATGACTTTTACGGGTTTCCAAGGCCCCATGCTTAACATCCTTGGGCCCCAATCCCAACCGAACTGATAGCCAGCTTTTCGACTAAAAGATGCAGTCTTGTCAGACCCTGCATCACTAGGTGACGGCAAATCATAACCTAACGTATCTCGCTTTAATTTGGCCTTCTTCTCTGGGTTTTCAAATACGATATTCAGAATTTTCTCGGCCTTTTCAAATCGGCCTAATTTCAATTCATAGCTGCGAAACATGTTGTCTGTAGAGAACATCAGACTATCGTCCAAACGAACGGTTGTGTATGTATCGAGCCCTTCCAAAATCAAAGTATAATTCTTTCTTTTTGGAAGACTGTCTCTATAAATATGGAGCCACAATTCCCAGTCAGAATCACCAATCCACTTCGTTTCTTTTTCTCCAAGAGGCGAAAACGGGTCTTTCAAGTCACCAAACTCAAGTCTGGCCGAGTGCATGTTAAATGGTGCTGAGGGTGCTGGTGACCCGGCAGTTTCGCCAACTTGACACATTCCCCAACTCTGGTTTATCACAATTTCAGTCTGCTGCCCTTTAGCTGTAAGGCAAATGAAAATCGATAGAATAAAAATCAGGTGTCGCATAATGATTCTAAGACACTTTTGGCAGCCAATGTTTTAGCGGGATCGAAAATAAGTTTCCCGTTGGCATCTACCACGTGTGAAGTGAAATGATATTGACGAATTCCAACATTCCAAAACTCAGGGATGTTCTCAGCGCTTACGCCACTTCCAACCATTATACTCGGATATTGACCTGTACTGGAGTTTAGTTCCTGAATCAATTCAATTCCTTCTAAGGCGGTATTTCCTTGTCCTGAAGTAAGCAATCTATCTACCTTCAAGTCGCCTAGTTCGTCAAATGTTTTCAATGGATCCTGACACACATCAAATGCTCTATGAAACGTAACAGATAATTCACTTGAAGATGATTGTAGACGATTTAAAATTTCGATATCAAGATTTTTACCTGAGTCAAGAGCGCCAAAAACAACTCCGTTAACACCAATCGATTTGCATTGGTCAATCGTGGTTAACATTAAAGCTAATTGCTCTTCAGAAACCGTGAATTCTCCGGCATTTGGACGCACCATAACGTGCAAGCCAATATCAATTAAATCTCTGCATTTCTTAATTACCTCCAACTCGGGGGTGAGCCCATCAAGATCTAGACGGCCACATAATTCAACTCGATCAGCTCCAGATTCCTGTGCTCCAATAGCCGACTCAAGAGAGTCGATACAAATTTCTAGCTCGTATGGTTTTTGAGAATTCAATTCACGTAAAACTCATCAACGAAAAGCCAACTTGGACTACCCGCTGCATCATGCCAATCAGGACAAGGCCCGACCGAGTTTGCCACCATTTTTACAAATCTGGCTTGAATTGGCTTAGGTAAAACAACGGTGATCGGCTCAATAAACTTTCCTTTTTCCTTTTGACTATGAGTTGGATTTGCTGTGCCGATTGATTTGAACCCTTCGCCATCCTCAGAAGTGAAGTATTCAACTTTTGTAGGAGCGAAAATCCACGCATTATTGTACTGATAGAAGTTCGAAGAACAAGATGTGATCTCCGCTAACGAACCAAGATCTATTGTGACTACCAATTCATTTTCCACCTGATATCCTTGCCACCTTCCATCCCTAAAGTCCATGGTCGCCATTATTCCATCCGTTAAACCGTTCTCACCGCCTGCGGTGTAATACGGGCTGAATTCAGCGTTAACAGCAGATGTAATTCCCATTCCTTTATGTGGAGCAAGAAAGAGGTTGAAGGACTTTGGATACGCTCTACCATCCAACGATGCCGTGAAATACAACTGTTCTCTAGTTGTAAACGTGGAATCAGCATTCCACTCAACATTTGCAGAATTTTCTCCAAAACGAACAGAAGCCAACAATTCATGCATTGCCTTTACAACCTTAACTTTAATCGTTTCATCAATAATCTCCGTTTCAAAGGAGATTGGAATTTTTGAAAAACCGTAGTTGACACCTTTTCTTTCAAGCTCGGCTCCGTGCTTTTCAACACGATTCGAAAACTCGTTGTAATCTCGATCAGCATCGTACGTCCACAGCACCTCTGCAAGTCCCATCATTCTCGGAAACACCTTTGAATCCAAGTTCTCCTCTGTTGGAACATGTTCTGTCCACATATTGCATTCTCCTCCAATAATTCGATGAGAAACGGACGGGTCCAGGCTATCCGGAATAGGATCGAAATTGTAGATTTTCTCAAGGTCGATGGACTCCAAACCATAATCCAAATAGCAATGGCTTGTTGGACTCATAATGGCGTAGTTGCCACTTGTTGCTGCATCAATTCCACCTTGCATTCCTCTCCAGCTCTGCACCGTTGCTCCTTCGGCCAAACCACCTTCCAAAATCTCATCCCAGCCAATCAACTTTCTGTTGTTCTTGTTTAGAAAGGTTTGAATCCGTTTGATGAAATAACTCTGCAACTCATGTTCGTCATGAAGCCCTTCATCAGCTATTCGTTTTTGGCATTTGTCACAGTGTTCCCAGCGATACTTTGGGCTTTCATCTCCTCCAATGTGGATATACTCTCCCGGGAACATGTCCATGACTTCGGTTAGCACCTCCTCCAAAAACATAAAGGTTGAATCGTTTCCTGCGCAATAAACATCCTTGAAAACACCCCATTCAGGCGTTACTTCAAATGGCCCATCCGTACATCCCAAATGAGGATACGAAGCTAAAGCCGCCAGCGAATGCCCCGGTAATTCAATCTCTGGAATTACATCTATATGACGAGCGGTTGCATAGGCTACAATCTCTCGAATGTCTTCCTGTGTATAGAATCCTCCATATCGGGAACCGTCCTCTTCTGTTCGCCAAGCACCGATTTCGGTAAGCTTCGGGTATTTCTTGATTTCCACTCGCCAGCCCTGATCCTCGGTCAAATGCCAATGCAGCACATTCATTTTGTAGTACGCCAGAAGATCAACGTATTTCTTCACCACATCCACCGACCAGAAATGGCGGCTACAATCCAGTAACAATCCTCGATGTGGAAATTTAGGCTGATCCCGAATCAGTAATCCAGGCAAAGAAACTGGCCCGTTGTTTTTAGGGATAATCTGTAGCAAAGTCTGAATACCGTGCATCACACCTTTTGTCGAACGAGCCGAAATCAGAATGAAATGCTTCTGAATCCCAAGCATGTACCATTCGTCTGTATTTGTAGATAATGTGGAATCAATTTGAAACGTGATGGCATAGCCAAGGACAGTTTCTGAAGGCTCGTGCCGAACACCCATTTCAAATCCAAGAAGGTCTGTAACACCCGTTTTTAGAATTGCCACTTCATTTTCCAATCCGACCGGAGCATGGATGATGGTTTTGTCATCAATAATGAATCGGTTCTCCGAGAATTCAATTGATTGCGGTTGCGGAATTATTGCAATGTCATCCTTCGAAACAAGATGTATTTCTTTAGGTTGAGTACAGCCAAATAGCAAGATGGTAACGAGAAAGTAGAGTCTCAATCCCATTTCCGATCGAAGTCTGCTTTGATCATTGCATGATGACCTTCATAAGTACAAGCGAAATCGAAACCCTCGTAAACAGAATAGCCACCGTACTCTCCATTCATATTCATGGCCAAAAATCCAACCTGAAGATTTTCCATGTTTTCATGCTTTCTAATAATTCGATCAACCACATCCTTACATGCCTCAGCCGGACTAGCACCTGCACGCATCAGTTCTACCACCATTGCACTTCCGGCAACGCGAATCACCGCTTCACCCAACCCTGTAGCGCATGCACCGCCAACTTCGTTATCTACAAAAAGCCCCGCACCAATTATGGGTGAGTCTCCTACTCTACCATGTAATTTGAAAGCGGCACCACTCGTGGTACAAGCTCCACACATTCTTCCATCGACATCTAAGGCGAGCATTCCTATTGTATCGTGATTCTCAACATTGATTACTGGTTGATACTTGGATTCTTCCAACCACTCATTCCAGGCTTGTTTAGAATCTTCAGTTAGAAGATCCATTAGCTCAAAGCCTTGCTCAACCGCGAATTGTCTGGCCCCAGCCCCACTCAACATTACGTGAGGCGTTTCCTCCATAACTTTTCGAGCTACCGCAATTGGATTCTTGATATCCTGAAGGAATGAAACAGCTCCGCAATCACTTTTCTCATTTTGAATGCAAGCATCTAAGGTTACGTTTCCTTCTCGGTCCGGACGACCACCGTACCCAACAGAAGTGGACAACGGGTCATTTTCGGTCACCATTACGCCAGATTCAACTGCATCTAAGGAATAGCCACCTTTTTCAAGTGTTTTCCATGCTTCAGCGTTGCAGTCCATGCCGTGTTCCCAAGTGGAAATGGCTATTGGTTTTTGCCCCGATAAAGAAGCTGCTGACCTTTTATTTTTTGGTTCATGCGCATCACAGGATGTGAATGCTCCAGTTACCAAAGCTGTGGTTCCAATTCCAGCTTGTTTTAGGAAATTTCTTCTTAGGGTCATGCCGTGAAATTAACAGATCAATGGACGGGCAGAAATTCCATCGCCAATTCTTATGTCAGCCGATCAATACGGTTACTTTTGCGCCCGCAAACCAATACCAATCGAGGTGAAGCCAACTTTATTAATTCTTGCTGCCGGAATGGGCAGTCGTTATGGTGGATTGAAGCAAATCGACCCACTTGGACCCAACGGGGAAACCATTATCGAATATTCAATCTACGATGCCATCCAGGCCGGTTTTGGCAAAGTGGTGTTTGTAATAAGAGAAAGCTTTGCTGCCGACTTTAAAGAACGATTCACTGGGAAATTCGATGATCAGATTGAAATCGCTTATGCATATCAAGATGTGAATACACCGGTTGAGGGCATTGAAAATATTCCTCAGCGTGAGAAACCATGGGGTACTATGCACGCTGTACTTGTTGCCAAAGATGTGATCAACGAACCATTTGCAGTTATTAATGCAGATGATTTTTACGGAGCAGATGGATTTCATCAAATCGCAGATTTTTTGAAGACAAAATGTACTGAGGATACTTATACAATGGTTGGCTATGTATTGAGAAATACGTTGAGCGAACATGGTCAGGTAAGCCGAGGAGTTTGTATCGCCAATGATGGTAATCTTTCAAAAATTGACGAGAGAACCAAGATTCATTGGGAAGGCGAGAAAGTGATTTATCAGGATGGAGATAGCACTCATGAGGTTGATCCAAGCTCTGTGGTTTCAATGAACTTCTGGGGATTCCACCCGAATATTTTCGAGGTTACGCGACAGATGTTTGTTGATTTCGTTGCTGAGAACAAGGAAAATCCAAAGGCGGAGTTCTTTATTCCATTGGTAGCAGATACGATGATCAACGCAGGAACTGCTAAATTTCCAATCCTTACATCTAATGACAGATGGTACGGAGTAACGTATCAAGAAGATCGACCTAGTGTGGTTGAAGCCTTCCAAAAATTGGTGGATGACGGAAAGTATCCAAGTCCGCTTTGGTAAAATGGAACACAGATTGAACTGATTCAATTGATAAAACTGATTTGAAGCCGGTCTAGCGACCGGCTTTTTCATTACCTAAAGTCACTAAGAGCCCAGCGAAGAGTCTCGTTGAAGCAAGGGGATTCTTCGTTTCGCTACGCTAGATTCTGAATGACTGCGACAGAACAAAACGAGTGAATCGAAAATTCTGCTACATCAGTTCAATCAGTGTTTTAATTTTAGCCCATGCCTGCAAATAAGTATGCACTTCTTCGATATCGAATAATAGACGACTGTTTAACCAACAAACGCAAGCGGTTCCCTACAAAAGAAGATATTCAATATGCTTGTGAGCAAGCACTTTATGGCAGCTCTGGTGAACGTGTTTCCATATCAACTATTGAGAAGGATCTGTGGGCGATGAAGAATGAGGGCGACCTTGGTTTTTATGCTCCAATTGTATACTCCAAACTTGAGAAGGGTTATCACTACGAGGACGAGGATTACACGATTAAGGAAATCAGCCTTAGTCACGAGGAGAAGGATGCCATACGCTTTGCAGCCAATACGCTCTTTCAGTTCAAGGATCTCAGCATCTTCGATCAGTTTGGCTCTGCCATTCAAAAGATCTTTGATCGATTGAACATTTCACCAGAAATGCAGGACGAGGCGATTGAACGATACGTCCAGTTTGAAAGCACGCCTGTTGCAAAAGGATCAGAATTGCTGCCAATCATCCTTCAATCCATTAAAGACACAAGAAGCATTCGGTTCACCTATCACTCTTTTCAGGATGATTCTACCACGGACCGAAAGTTCCACCCTTATTTATTGAAGGAATACCGAAACCGTTGGTACGTAATTGGTAAGGATGCCGATAAAGGCAAAATCAAAACGTTTGGCTTGGATCGAATATCGGAGCTCAACACGGCTGGAGATTTGTTTGATATTGATTCAAAGTTTGATCCTGAGCTTTTGTTTAAGCACAGTTTCGGAATTACTGCGGGTGGAAAACCGGAGAAGATTGTGTTGAAGTTCGCTCCGTTGGAAGGCCGGTTTATCAAGTCACAACCACTTCATCCAAGCCAGAAAATCATCAAGGACAGCAAGGATGGATTAACCATCAGCATCAAGGTAATTCCTAGCTATGAGTTGAAATCAACCATATTGAGTTACGGTAATCGGGTTGAGGTAATTGAAGGATTAACCAATTGAAAATTCTCACCACATATTGCTCTGCTCAAAAGGATGAACAGTCAGGTTCGCTTCCGGCTTATCAGCGTTATCAAAGTGATCGGATAAAAATGGTTATGGCCAGAGCAGAGAAACAAGATTTTCCGTTTATGATTCTTTCGGGAATGTTCGGCTTAATCGAATTTGACCAACCGCTGCCCTACTACGACCATCTTTTAAAACCTTTTGAGGTAGAGCAGCACGCAAATTTTGTAGCCATTCAAATCAAAGAATTCAACGTTACTGAGATTGAATTCTACTCAAGATCACTTGAAGAAGACCCGAATCTTCAAGCCTATCATAATTGCATTTTGACTGCTGGCAGAATGACCGGAATCCAAGTTTCGATCCTTATTATTCAATGAGGATAGAGCGAAGTATTTTGAGAATAATCGTAGGTCTTGTTCTTATAATCTTCGTAAACGGCTGTCAGGAGGAAGCGAAAGTTGACCCACCCAATCCACACTTGCACACCTTCTATTACAACTGGTACGGCAATCCTGAGACGGACGACAAATATTACCATTGGGCCCACGACATTCTTCCACATTGGTCAGACACAACTTGGGATAATGCAGGTTCGCTTCCTGGCGGAGATGACATTGGGGCGAACTTCTACCCTAGCCAAGGCTGCTATAGTTCCAACGATACGAACTTAGTTAGAACCCACATGAAGATGATTCGTGATGCGGGCATCGGTGTTGCAGTAATTACATGGTGGGGAAAGGATTCTTATGAAGATCGATCAATTCCGATTTACTTGGAAGAAGCTGAGAAAGCAGGAATACAAGTTGCTTTTCACCTTGAGCCATTTTATTCCACTGTTGAGGAATTCAGAAATCAACTTGAGTACATCGTCAAAAAGTATGGCAATCATCCTTCTCTCTTTCGGGTTGATGGAAAGCCATTTCACTATGTTTATGATTCATATAAAGTCGATGCTGAAGATTGGGCTCGGCTTCTGTCTGAATCAGGAAACCTGAGCATTAGAAACACAGAACTAGATGGCACATTCATTGGCCTTTGGGTAGAAGAAAACGAACATGCGTTTTTTCTAAACGCTGGATTTGACGGATTCTACACCTACTTCGCAAGCGATGGCTTTGTTTACGGATCCACTATAACCAATTGGAAAACGATGAGCCACTGGGCCAAGGAAAACGACCTCATCTTCATTCCGTGTGCTGGCCCTGGATATCTTGATACGCGTATCCGACCATGGAACGATACCAACACCAAACCCAGAAATGGAGGCGAGTATTACAAATTCATGTTCAATGCTGCCGTTGAATCACAACCTGATTTTATCGGCATTACTTCCTTTAACGAATGGCACGAAGGCACACAGATTGAGCCTTCAATTTCAAAGTCGATTGAAGGCTATTCCTACGAAGATTTTGGAGACTTACCTTCTGATTATTATTTAAAAATGACCAAGCGTTTTAGTGATCGATTCCAACCTTCGGAATAAATCGCTGGTTGTGCATTCGTCATTGTAGATTCGAGGAAACATTATGAACTTGAAATCCATCCTCTTTTCACTCACTCTTATTTGCACTTCTTGTTTTTATACAAGTGCACAATTTCCTATTGGCGAACGAACCATCACCTTCAACGATCCAGACCGTAATAATCGGGCAATTGAATGTGATATCTATTATCCCGGAGTCTCGGCAGGGACCGATGTGGATGTCTCCAATGGCGATTTTCCCATAGTTGTACTTGGCCACGGTTTCGCAATGGGCACCAACGTTTACAATAACTGGTGGGAAGAATTTGTGCCAGCTGGATACATATTCGTTTTACCAACTACAGAGAGTAGTTTGATTCCTGCGCCAAGCCATCAAGAGTTTGGTTTGGACCTGAGATTCATGGCTGAAACCATGCAAGCAGAGAACGAGAACGGAAGCTCTTCATTCTATCAACATGTTTCAGACAGAACGGCATTAATGGGACACAGCATGGGAGGCGGAGCAACAATTCTTGGCGCTTCTGGGTTCGCAGAAGTAGATTGTATTGTAGGCCTAGCCCCTGCCGAAACGACCCCCTCAGCAATAACCGCTGCGTCTGGTGTTACTGCTCCTGCATTGATTCTATCTGGAGAAGATGATAGTGTGACGCCTGCCAATGATCATCATATTCCTATATATGATGCACTCGGATCAGCCTGTAAAACGTATGTCACAATAAGTAATGGATCTCATTGCTATTTCGCCAACTACAATTTTAATTGTGCATTTGGCGAGATAATTCCCGGAAGCCTTTCAAGAGAGGATCAGCAGCAATTGAGTTATGACCTAATCCATCCTTACTTCAATTATTTTCTAAGAGACAGCTGCGATGCTTGGACGGGATTTCAAACTGAATTGAATTCGCATCCAAATATTGAAAGCCTAACCAATGATTGTCCGAATGATTCACCAGTTATTATTGACAATTCTGGAACCTTGGAATCCACATCTGCAGGAAATTACCAGTGGTATTTGAATGGAGTTGCGATTTCTGGTTCCGACCTGCAGAATCACATCGTTTCAGCCAGTGGCACGTATCAAGTAGGCACCATAAATATTGGAAACTGCATGGTTTTCTCAAATGAAATAACGGTACAGGTTACAGGTATATCAAACCAAAGCAGCGAATTCACAATTCAGCGAACTCAATCAGGGATTTCGATAACATCAAAGATTCAAATGCTAAGCTCCGTGAGCATCTCAGACCTTTTAGGGCGAACGGTTTACTACAGGTCAATTGAAGGCCAGAAGCAGGCAACAATAACCCTTGATAATAAAATCAGCCCATATGTAATCCAATTGCGATTTGCTGATGGATCGAGAAAGACATTCAATTTTCTTTGATGGATCAATTACTTGCAGAGGTCAGACAATACAAAGTATGTGAAGAGCATCTTCCTCACGGTTGCCACCAATCCTGAACGTTTCCTCTAAAAGTCAAATTCTAATTATTGGTCAATCTCCTGGTCGAAGAGTTCATGATTCTGGCATTCCATGGGATGCTCCAAGTGGAGTCAACCTTCGAAAGTGGTTAGCGCTCACCAATGAGGAATTCTACAATCCATACCTTTTTGGAATAATGCCAATGGGGTTCTGCTATCCAGGCACTGGAAAATCAGGTGACCTTCCTCCTCGTAAAGAATGTGCGCCACTGTGGCATCAACCGCTTTTGGAGGCCATGCCTCAGGCAAAACTGACTTTGCTAATTGGCCAGTATGTACAGAAATCATATTTAGGCAATCGCATGAAAAAGAACCTGACTGAAACCGTCAGAAACTTCGAACAATACCTTCCTGAATTTATCGTGCTGCCTCATCCGTCACCACGCAGCAACATTTGGATAAAAAAGAATCCGTGGTTTGCGGACCACTTG
>JBLFWJ010000064.1:0-16740 GCA_047611425.1 Bacteroidia bacterium
TCGATTTTGAGAATGTTGTTGGACAAGACGATCTATCCCGATTTGATAATAAAGGCGGTGGCGGTAATTCTGGCCGAAACAAGAAAAGAAAGAAGGGAGGTAATTCTTCTAGCAGACCAGGAGGAAAGCCGCAGGCAAATGCGAACGCTAAATCAGGCGGCACGCCAAATAGCGGAAACAGAAACCGCAATCGAAATAATAACAGTAAACCAAATCCTAAGAAAGAAGGATGAGGAACTGGGTTCTGGTTCTAATGGCAATGGCTCTAAGTTCTTGCGGCCCTGAAGCAGTCTACCAGAAAATGAGTGCCATTCCTAATTCTGAATGGATAAAGGAAGCCGCTTTTTCTCACGAACTCGACATGACTGATGATACCGGTTTGATCGACATGAACCTGGAAATTAGACATGTTGGCAATTATCCATACAGCAATCTTTTCGTTTTCCTCAGGTCTGAATTTCCGGATGGAAAAGTAAGAGTTGACACAATTGAATGTTTGTTGGCCAGACCTACTGGAGAATGGTACGGGTCCGGATTAGGTGATCTTTATTCACTGTCAATTCCATTTAGAAAGAACGTGCAATTCAATCAGAAAGGCGTTTATACGATGGAGCTTTCTCATGGCATGAGACAGGATACTCTCGAGGGAATTGCAGATATTGGTATCACCTTTTACCAAAGTGAGGCTAGACAAAATTTAACATCACAGCAACAATAGGCTTTCTTGCAAAGAGTTAATTGGGAATGGCGAAGAAAAAAACAACAGGAAAAAAGAGATACCTAGGGCTGTTCTGGTTCATGGTAATTCTGATTCCTGCGCTCGTTTCTTGCCTGTTTTGGAGCATCTCGGCAGGGCTTTGGGGTGAACTACCATCCTTCGAAGAATTGGAAAACCCGAAGAGTAATTTGGCCTCACGGGTGTTTTCATCGGATCAAAAAATGCTTGGCACCTATTATGTTGAGAACCGTTCCAACGTTCGTTTTGATGAATTGAATCCCTACTTGGTTGAAGCATTGATTGCGACTGAAGACGAGCGATACCATGAACATTCGGGAATTGATCTTCAAGGCTTGGTGCGCGTAGTTGTTTTTGCTGGAGGAAGAGGTGGCGGATCAACCATCACACAACAGTTGGCGAAAAACCTATTCCGAACCAGAGCACACCTAAAAGGTGGAACCGTAATCAAAAAATTGGCGGAGTGGCTTTTGGCCGTTCGGCTTGAAAAACAATACACCAAGGAGGAAATCGTTGCCTTGTATTTCAATACCTACGATTTTATCTACAATGCTGTTGGGGTAGAGTCGGCTGCCCATGTTTACTTCAATTCATCGCTTGATTCTCTGAGATTAGAAGATGCTGCCATGTTGGTTGGTATGGCGAAAAACCCATCTCTTTTCAACCCAAGAAGGTTTCCTGAGAATGCCGTGAACAGACGGAATACTGTCCTCCACCAGATGGTGAAAAACGACTTTCTAAGCACCGAAGAATTCGATTCATTGAAGATCCTGCCAATAGAATTGGACTTCCAAAAGATTAATCATAGTGAAGGTTTAGCTACGCACTTTAGAGAGTATTTAAGAGGAGAATTGAAGCGATGGTGTGCATCCCATTTCAAACCGAATGGTGATCCGTATGACCTTTACAGAGACGGGTTGAAAGTGTTTACTACCATCGATTCTCGCATCCAAACCCATGCCGAAGCTGCCGTTCGAGAACACCTGACAGAGCATCAAAAGAACTTCGACAACGATCAGAAGAAGAATAAAACCGCACCGTTTCGGGATGTAGATGAAGATGAAATCGAAGGCATTATGCTGGCAGCCATGCGCAGATCGGATCGATACAATCGCGGGTTGGATCAATACCCTGAAATTCGCCAAGCCAACCGTGAATATCATACGTTCAGTTCTGAACGAAATGAGATAAACAAAAGCATAGAAAAGCTAAAACGGCTCTTGCAGCGAGCAGAACGTTTAAAACAGGAACACAGCGAAAAGGAGCTGACCAAGGAGATCCAAAAACTCCGAAAGCGAAAGGAAGATCTACAACCCGACTTAGACAAAACTTGGGAAGCGTATCACGAGGTTTGGAAACCTGTTGATGACTCAATGCAGGTGGTTTTTAATGACACCCTACCCATGAAAGTATTCTCTTGGGAAGGTGACATCGACACCGTTTTCAGTCCGATGGATTCCATCCGTTATTACAAAGGTTTTCTTCAAGCCGGAATGATGTCGATGGATCCGATTACTGGCCACATTAAGGCTTGGGTAGGTGGAAACGATCATCGCCACTTCAAATTTGACAACGTAAAACAAGGCGCTCGCCAGGTGGGCTCAACCTTTAAGCCGTTTGTTTATGCCTTGGCAATGCAAGAAGGATGGAGCCCTTGTGAGAAGGTTCTCAATGTTCCAGTTACGTTCGAAAAAGAGCAGTGGGATCTGCCCAAGGATTGGACGCCAAAGGATGACAGCCCCAAGAAATTTCGAAATGTTGATGTGAGTTTAAAGCGGGCATTGGCCAATTCAATCAACCCGATTACGGCCTTCATTATGAAAAAATTTGGGCCACAAGCCGTAATTAATTTGGTTCGGAAAATGGGTGTCACAGCTAACATTGATCCTTATCCAGCAATTTGTCTCGGTACGCCTTCCATTTCGGTATATGAAATGGTAGCTGCGCATTGCACGTTCACCAACGGTGGTGTTTATACCGAACCCGTTGTAATCACCCGAATTGAAGACAAGAACGGAAACGTTGTGCAGGAATTCGTTCCTGAAACCAACGAAGTGATGAGTGAGGAGACTGCCTATACCATGGTTAATTTGATGGAAGGCGTAGTGAAGTACGGAACAGGTGTTCGTCTTCGTTACAAGTACAAACTGAATTCACCAATTGCTGGAAAAACCGGTACGACTCAGAACCACTCTGATGGTTGGTTCATGGGTCACACGCCAGATTTAGTAACCGGTGTTTGGGTAGGAAACGAAGACAGAAGTGCGCACTTTAAAGGAATGTATCACGGACAAGGTGCCTCAATGGCCTTACCCGTTTTTGGCCTTTACATGCAAAAAGTTTGGGGGGATTCAACCATCGATATTTCTCAAGGATCCTTCCCACGGCCGGAAGCAAAGTTGAAGGTTGAGTTGGACTGTAAAGAATACGACCGGAAACATGCCGACATTCGTCAAGGTGGCGATGGTTTTTCGGAAATGGACGAATTTGATAACTGGTAAACGATGAATAAAAAAGTAGCTGGCCCAACAGAGGCATTGGAAGGTTTGAAGGACTCGATGACACTTATGTTAGGTGGTTTCGGATTGTGTGGAATACCTGAAAATTGCATTGCAGAAATGGTAAAAATGGATGTGAAAGACATCACGTGCATTTCGAACAATGCTGGGGTTGACGACTTCGGGCTGGGGCTCTTACTTCAAAAGCGTCAGATTCGAAAAATGATCAGCTCCTATGTTGGAGAGAACGACTTATTCGAAAAACTAATGTTGAGCGGAGAGTTAGAGGTAGACTTGATTCCGCAAGGATCTTTGGCAGAACGGTGCAGAGCTGGCGGAGCTGGAATCCCGGCATTTTACACTCCTGCTGGATTTGGTACTGAAGTTGCCGAAGGCAAAGAAGTTCGAGAATTCAACGGAAAACCACACATTTTAGAATCAGCACTTACGGCAGATTTCGCCATTGTAAAAGCCTGGAAAGGAGACACCGAAGGAAACCTTGTATATAAAGGAACAGCCCGAAACTTCAATCCATCCATGGCTATGGCAGGAAAAATAACTGTTGCTGAAGTGGAAGAATTGGTAGCTCCAGGAGAGCTTGACCCAAATCAGATACACACTCCGGGCATCTTCGTTCAGCGAATATTTCAAGGAAATTCGTTTGAAAAACGAATTGAGCAGCGAACAGTTAGAGCTCGAAACTAATCCTCGTCAACCTCATCATCTTCTACGGGTAATGGAGAAAAAGATAGCATATGCAATCATTGCTGGTCTTTGGGTCTATGTAGCACTTCGTTCCGTATTTGTTCCCATCACCATTGATGAGGCAGCAACCTTCTTTCATTACATCCAACCTCAAAAGTGGCTTCCTGGTGACGCACATTGGGATGCGAATAACCATATCCTCAATTCTGGTCTAAGCATTATCAGCTACCGATTATTTGGTGCAGATGAGTGGGCTTTGAGACTACCGAATCTATTTGCGGGCTTGCTATACCTCATCATGGCTTGGAAATTAGCCCAAAGGATAAATGATCGGGTTTTCCGCTGGTCAATGTTTCTGGCTTTGGGGTTCTGTTCGTTCCTGCTCGAGTATTTCGGATATACACGCGGCTATGGCCTTTCCATCGGGTTTTTGGCTTTGGGGCTTTGGTCATTTCTTCAATGGAGGGAAAGTGGCCGGCTGCTTTATCTGATTTCAACCATACTCGGAATCCTATTAATGGTAATAGCCAACTTGTCGCTATTAGTCTCTGGGTTGATAATGACCACTCTGGTCTTTGCATTTCTGATTATTGATAAACGCAAAAACCCAGTTCAATATGCTGTTGTTGGAACCCTTTCTGCCTTAGGGTTCTACTTCGCCATTTCTCACTCATTAAACATGAAGGAGCGTGGCTTGCTCTATTATGGAGAAGGAGACTCATTTTGGCACGTAACGGTTCGTACCCTCGGTCAATTCACCTACCACCCTATTGGCGACATTTTAATTTGGATACTTCCAGCCGCTTTTCTTGTGGTTTCAATCTTAGTAGTGATCACTTTAAAAAAGAGCAGCTTGACGGCTTTGCTTCGGCATAAGGCCGTTGTTCCCGTTGCATTGCTTTTCGGAAATCTCTTTGCCAATTTCTCCATGCATTTTTTGATGGGTGTAAATTATCCTGAAGATCGCGTGGCTTTGGGCTATCTTCCCTTCATTATCATTTCAGCCATGTACTTGGCAGATGGATTTGAATCCAAATCTCTCAAGTTCATCCTTGTTCCTTTTGCATTATCATTTCCAATACAATTATTAGCCACGGCCAATGTGAGTATGTGTCCCTTGTGGGATCGGGATCAATATCTCCCAAACCTGCTAGAGGTGGCAGCAGAACGATTTGAACAAACCGGAATTGAACCGACCGTTGAGGGCTACATGTGGCGAAGGTTGGCTTACGACTATCACAATTGGGATACCGAAGGAAGAGTAAGTTCTATGAGAGCCTACTCCAAAGAACGATACGTTGCTGATTTGGTAATCACGGAGAATGCCGCTGGCCTCGATCTCAGCACTTACACCGAATTGCTACATGATCCATGGTCACCTTTAATCGTTTACGAACGAACTACACCTTGGCAAAGGACACTGATTAAAGAAGGTGTGTTTGAAACCAGAGGGCAAACTGATGCGCAATTCAAGGAGTTCGTGAACATCACATTACCAGCCAACAAACCATCCGGTTACTTATTCGTCCCAGAGATTACGTTTGAGTCAGAAAGCATTCCACCCAGAATCAGCATGGTCGGACAGGTATCAGACCCACAGCATAGCGGAATCGATTTTCATGAAGTTGCCCTTGATCGGGTTCGCTCTCAATGGAAGGATGAGTCCGCAGCATTGTATCATTCTGTATTACTCGATGCTCAAGCCGACAGCGCTGCCCACCTAAAAGTGTTTCTCTGGAATCGAGAAAATCAAGGATCCTACTCTGCGACAGGAAGCTGGAAACTGTACGAATTGAGGTAACTCACAATCGACCAATCATTCAGAGCAAAGTGAAACAGAGCGAAGAATCTCAGCGATTCGTTAAGAAAGCATAGCCATTTTTAGTCATTTTGGGGTAAAACACTGTCACTTTCTTGGCTGTCCCGTTCTATCTTGTTAGTTTTGGTAAACGAATTTTTAAAAACCTTATTGAAATGAGACAATCAGTTAATTTCATTTGCTTGCTGATGGCGGGAGTAATTGCATCTTCGTGTGATAATCCAAAAGTTACAACAGATGCATCACAAGCGGAGCCAATAGATTCGGCTCAAATTCAAGAACCACGTAATAAAGACCAGAAAGAAAAAATAGACGGGGACTTCCTACTGACAAATGGAATTGACAAGATTGCCGGTTACAATATTTGTTTGAAGCCTTTCAAAGAGGTTGGTGATACTAAGTGGCGCCTGAACTTTAATATCATCGAAGTTAAAGCGAACGGTGAAGTAAAGGATGAAAAATATAAAGTGGTTGAACTGACAGACAAAGTCGGAGTGGATTTATACATGCTGAATAAAGGTGGAAAGCTTTACTTCCACGCAAAAACTGTTGGTGGAATCCCGAGTAGCGGTTGGAAAACAAAACCTTTACACGTGAAGGGCGCCAGTGCAACCATCCCGTTTAATGCCTTTGATGGGAAACTGTCAAGGGAATCCCCACTTGCTCCAGAAAAACCTAATGTTCCGGCATTCGTTGGCGCTAATGATGCGAGAGATGCCAGCTTGACAGATTTTAAGTGTGTTATTGCCAATCTTGATACTGCCAAAGGAGCTGGTGCCAGGCGCACAATTCGTCTGACCTATAAACTCATAAATTCAAAGCCAAAATTGCTAACGAGTGTCCCAGAAGCGAATGAAAAATTCGTAAAGAAGGCAATGACCGTAAAAAAGGTTGATGCTGGTGTTCCTCGATGGGCTTGCGATTTGAAAATTACCGTCCCATAAACCAAATACAATAGTCATACAATCCAATGAGGTGCCATTTACAATTAGTTGGGTTGCTCGCTGTAAGCATGTTGTTATTAACTTGCTGTAATCAGCGAGGGAATTTCAGTAATGAAGAACTGGCCAGCACAACCGAAGGAGAAATTAATTCGGTAGTTGCATCTTATCACGTTATATTTAGTGATGCAGCAAAGGATTTCCTTAAGGGGGAGGATAGTTTTTCCAATTTCAGACAGCAACTCTGTGACCATTTTGAGACTGTGTGTGCTTTTCTCATCATAGAAGATGATGGGCTGAGGGCTTTATCCCCGGCAGAACTAAAGGCTTTTAAAGAAAAACTAATTAATGTCCAAGATAAGAACCACGGTTTTTTCTCTGACAGAAAACTAGATTCTCTAATACCAGCTAATTCTATTCCTGAAATAAACCAAGATACTTCGACTTACAGTCGCACACGTTCAACCTTTCAGGACAATACAATAAACGATTTTCTCTTGGTCTTAGAAATGATTGACAAGGGGGATTCCTTAGCTGGATGCCGGACTACCATACAAAGGCAGGCTTTCAAAGACGGGTCAAAATATCCACAGGATCGATTTCATTTGTTCCAAAAAGGTAGCGTAAGGTCAACTCCAATCATCAAAGCGTTTTCACATCAAGCAATGAGCGGGTCAAATTGGAATGGCGACCTTTGCATTAACAACTTGACTGAAAGCTGTATACCTAATAAGGGTGGCAATATGTTCGTCTTGGGTGACTTTGTTTTCCTAGGTATGAATTTGTTAAAAAGAGGGCTTACTCGTCATGAAGTTGGAGGGGATAAGATGCATCAAAAAGAATCTAATTCCAGTGTTGATCAAAGACTTTCAATAATCAATCTTAAATCAGGTGCATGTGAATCAACAATAATAAAACGACTAGAATATCTTACAAGGAAAAAACCTATTTGGATTGGGTTTGACAGTGAACAGATTACAATTGCAAAAGACCCTGAATTCTCTATAGACAAAAGGGATGGCACAATGGGATGGCAGCCTTTTTATCACATTGATCTGTTTTTTCACCCCATCAAAATTGAAGACAATAAATTGTTCTACATGATTGCCGACCTGTCACCCAGATGGCAAGCAACATGCCCCATCGGTTCGGTTTACAACAAGTCCTTAGAAATATTACGCTCAAACATCAGGGAAGTTGAAAAATTCATTAATGCACAATTGAGTGACCATAGTCTTGTAGGGGTAGCCATACCAGTACCGGTACTTTGCGAACCTGGATACAAATGCCAAAACCCTCCGGATTACTTCTATACCTATGTCAATGGGCTGCTTGAAACAAGGGAAGGTGCACGTATATATTATCTTCCTGACTATCTCGCTCCTAGTGACTCCGTCAATCCAGACCTAGCTTTGGAGTATACGGCTTCACTCCTAGTAAATTCAGGATGCGTGGATCAGACTGAGTCAATACTTGTAGATTCTAACGATGGGTCGGCAGTTCATTGCACTGTTTTCGTAAGCGACCGGGGAAAACCATAGATCCAGCGTCTCTGCTCAAGTCGAAAATAGGAGGCGGTAAGTAAACCGCTACCGTATTTGTCCGGTTGATTCCTTTAGCTGAATATGCATTGGAATGCCTTTCAAGTGGCTATTGGCCCACAAATTCATTTCCTCCATTCCAAGGGAATCCGCAACGTCAGGGTTCTCCATCAACACTTCAAGGTCGGTCTGAAAAATCGACAATCTTCCCTTGAAGGCCTCTTGATCCGAACTTAGTGGCATATCTTTTAAATACTTGATCATCAAACGCTCAAATTCATGCAAACGATTTTTCTTTTGCAAGTAACGATAGGCTGATCTTGTGTAAGACTCTACGAGGCCCTCATGTCCAAGCTCAAAGTGAATGATAGGTAAAAGCAACATCGTAATAAACTTCTGGTGCTGCTTTATCTCACTGTTATCCTCAATCAGGGTATTGACCCAATCTTTAGCATCGCTAAAACGGTGCATGATGAAATACATCACCATTATGTTGAATTGAAAAGCGATCTTCCGAGCCTTGTTGATCTTTTCCTCATACTTTTCAAGACCACCTATAATGGTAGGTACCAGTTGCTCAGCTTCTTCAAGCCTACCACTGTTTATATAATACAGGTGCTCCTGAAAATATACGTTCTGGAAAACTTCCCCCTCCTCATTGAATGACGGTGTTGGTAAGGACTTCATTTCTACCAATCCTTTCTCAAACCATTCGAACTGACCTGCAGAAAGTGAACGAGCCATCAAATTGGCCAAGCATATTTTATACTTAATTGCATCCTCTGCTTTAAAGTGATCGAATTGTTGAAAGCACTCGTACTCCTGCTTAGTATGTACAAAGCTTTTAAACCGGTCACCGATAAGGTGGTTGTAATTACTGTTAGCTCTTTCAAACTGAACTTGAAGTGTAAACCATCCTTTAATCCGAGGCCGATAGAGTTCAGTTTCTGAAAGTAGCATATCGGCCCGATTGCGGTTAGAGACATCTTTCATATCAAGGCCAGAGCGCAGCATAGTGAATAGTTCTCGATTCTTACTCTGAAGTTCCAATTCCGTATCCTGAATAATGGCCAATTGTTTCTGTTCATTGATAAGTCTCAGCACAGGTTCGGTTAGGTTCTTCTTTTCAAACTCAATAACATATCCTGCCTGTATCTTCAGTACCTCCTTTAGCAGGTGAAACCGTTCGTACTCTTTTGCCAAGGCCTTGGCCTTATCAATCGTCTTCTTCCGTAACTCATTTAGCCCTTTAGCCCGATAAAATGCCTCATCCTGTAAGAGGTCGTTGATTTTATTGTCAACCGTGCGGTCTACGTGAAAAGCCCGCATGTTTTTCATGATCTGCTCATGCAGATAATTCTTCTCTGCTGATAGGTACTTGACAAACTTCTTAGAAGCGTGCTTCTTTTTCAGTTTATCCTCATCGTATTCACTTTGTGCATCAATGGCTTCAAAAAGTTGTAGGTAATTGCTGGTGGCATTTTCCCTTTTCGCATTGGTTTTGAAATAGCGTTTCTCACTTGGTGTAAGTGTTCGAATAAGCCGAAAAAGTTCGTCTGAAGCTTTCATTGGATGATGTTGGGTACCAAAATACTCTCAAAAAACGCGGGTCACAAGTCCTAGCTACTATTGGTTAGGAATTCTGGCCGACTGAGACGTAAGTCACTGACTTTCAATAGTTATGGCCCAGCCTTCCATCTAGCCATTTTTAGCCATACCCTTTGCCAGATCTCCTAGAATGGCGATAAAGTCGGTTAGGTTTCAGGAGGCCAAACCCGACACATTTGATCTCAGAATCAATTGCAAGCGATTACCCAAAACAAGTATTAACCCTAAAACCACAACATTATGACACCACAAACGAACATATCAAACCACGGGTCCTACCGATTAGATCCTAATCCAAAAATAGGGGACAATGATGGCGTCACGGACAAAGCATTAAACGCAGCGCTGTTCATCCTTTGCTCAGTTCTTCTTGTTCTTTCCTTGGCTACAACGGCCTTGGCTCAAGACAACATCGATCCAGTTTTGAAGGAGATGACCACCTCCGCTCTAATGGATATGAACTACAACAATTTTGAGGATGCCCTCGAGAAGTTTATCACCGTTCAAGGTCATGCGCCATCTGCCAGTATCGACCACCTTTTGGGTGTTTGCTACTTCAATCTTGGAAACAACGTGGCAGCCGAGATACACTTGGAAAATGCAATTCAAGACTTAGTTGAAGAGGAAGATGAGTGGAGCCCATTCTCCGAGAAAGCACCAATTCACGCCCTGAACTACCTCGGAAAAGTCCATTACGACCGAGCTGACTTTGGAAACGCAATCGAGTATTTCTCTCGATTCCTAGTCAGTCTTTATGTGATGGAGGATACTGACAAATGGTTGATTGAATGGACAGAAGAGATTATCACGCATTGCGAAGAGCTTCAGCTTCTAAGCGATTCAAGACCCTTCTAATTCAAAACCCTAAGCCTCGCAGCGTGTGCATACCACACGCTGCGATTTCTTCAATAAACCAACTAAATACCACCTACCATGCAAAACGGAACTTCAATTACCTTCTCAACAAAAACTGCCCAAATACTTACCCAACGCGAGCTAGAAATCTTAGTTCAAATTTCGTTTGGTTTTTCATCCAAAGAAATAGCCGTAAGAATGTACCTAAGCCCACACACGGTCAACAATCATCGTAAAAACATGCTACTCAGAAGCCAGTGTGGAAACGTTGCCGAACTGGTTAGAATTGCCATGTTGGAGCAACTATTATGACAAGACAATACGTTGGCGCTTGACTAAGAAAATTGCACCTTTGAAATTCTGATAAACCAAGAGAGATGCCTTTAGATAAAACAGGAATTGCCCAAAGGATAGCCCAAGAATTAAAAAACGGGTACTACGTTAATCTTGGAATTGGAATTCCAACGTTGGTTGCGAACTACATTCCAGAAGGAATTGAAGTCGAATTTCAATCTGAAAACGGGATTCTAGGAATGGGTCCTTTTCCATTTGATGGAGAAGAAGATGCTGATTTGATCAACGCTGGAAAACAAACTATCACAGCAAGACAGGGCGCCTCTTACTTCGATTCGGCTACAAGCTTTGCTATGATTAGAGGCCAACACGTTCAGCTTACCGTTCTTGGTGCTATGGAGGTTTCCGACAATGGAGATATTGCCAATTGGAAAATTCCTGGCAGAATGGTTAAAGGAATGGGCGGTGCCATGGATTTAGTGGCCTCTGCCGAAAACATTATTGTGGCAATGATGCACACCAATAAGAAAGGTGAATCCAAGCTTTTACCAAAGTGCAGTTTGCCCATTACCGGCTTGGCATGCGTGAAGAAAATCGTAACCAACCTAGCTGTGCTTGATGTGACACCTGATGGGTTTAAACTGATTGAAACTGCACCGGGCGTGACGGTGGAAGACGTGAAAAACGCAACCGCAGGTAGATTGATCATTGAAGGAGATGTTCCCGAAATGAAGTTAAACTGAATCCAAACAGGCAATACCAAAGGACTTTCTTTGAATCGATTATCTTCGCGCCAAGCGAATTAGCAGCAAAGTGCTTCCCAAATGATATCTAAGCTTTCGATAATTATTCCGGCCTACAATGAGGCTGCCACAATTCACCACATCCTAGACAAAGTCAAGGCTGTACAACTCATTAACGGTATCTCGAAAGAGATAATCTTGGTGAACGATTGCTCAACCGACACTACGGTGGATGCGATTGAAAAATACATTTCAGAACACCCAGAAATGGACATGCGCCTGTTTCAACAACCAAAGAATATGGGTAAAGGAGCAGCTCTTCACAAAGGGTTTGAATTGGCCACTGGAGAATATTTGATAATTCAGGATGCCGATCTTGAATATGATCCTGAGGAGTACAACATTCTTCTAAAGCCCGTAATTGATGGTTTTGCTGATGTGGTTTACGGATCAAGATTTCAAGGTGGAAACGCTCACCGAATTCTCTTTTTCTGGCACACTATCGGAAACAAGTTCCTTACAAACCTTTCCAACATGTTTACGAACCTAAACTTGACTGACATGGAAACATGTTACAAGTTGGTAAGAACAGACATGATGCAAAGTCTGAAACTAGTCGAAAGGCGTTTCGGATTTGAACCTGAAGTAACAGCAAAACTTTCTCGAATTAAGGACGTGAGAATTTACGAAGTTGGAATTTCCTACTACGGCCGCACCTATGAAGAGGGTAAAAAAATCGGTTGGAGAGACGGGTTCCGAGCCATCTTCAGTATTCTGAAGTACAACCTGTTTTCAAAATAAAATCAAACCGCCATGCGACCTGAGCGGGCGATTCATATTCTAGTTCTTGGCTTAATTCTATTTGCCTCACTTAAAGTGTGGGACAGTGATTCATCACGAAAAATTCTGATTGCCTCAGATGGCAAAGGCTATTACGCGTATCTCCCAGCCATCTTTATTTACAATGATCTTAGCTTCAATTTTATTGATGATTACGAAGCGAAATACTACCCTGGCCAACCTCCTGTTCAGTTCTATTTAGAAACAGAATCCGGGCGGGTAAACAAGTACTACTGTGGCGTAGCGTTGTTGATGCTACCATTTTTCCTTATTGCCCATTTGCTTTCCATTATTGGAGGATTAGATACTGGTGGATATTCTGCCATTTACCAGATTGCCATTGCTTTAGGAACGTTAACCTATCTTTATTTGGGGCTTTTAATTCTCTCTTCATTTATGAATAAATTAGGATTGAAAAGTTGGGCAATTACAGCTTCTCTCCTTTTGATTGCATTAGGCACAAACCTCTTTTATTACGCTACTATCGAAGTAAGCATGAGTCATGTTTACAGCTTTTTTGGCGTCTCTTTATTTATGCTGGCTACCCAATCTGCAGCAAAACAAAAACGCGTGACCATTGCAATGGCCATGAGTTTCGGACTTATTCTTCTCATTCGACCAACCAATGTATTGGCCATTATGCTTCTGCCATTTTTGGCTGGGTCATGGGGCAGTTTTTCAATTTGGATCCAAGCAGTATTCAAGCAGTTTGGCAAGGCAATCATTCCAATTCTATTGGGAGTTTCGGTTATCGGAATTCAACTTTTGATCTACAAGATTCAAACAGGAAATTGGATTGTTTTCTCTTATGGTGGCGAAGGATTCGACTTTTCAGATCCAGAGGTATTTAATGTCCTTTTGAGCTTTAGAAAAGGCTGGTTCATCTATACTCCATTAGCCTTTGTAGCCATGTTCGGCATGGTTCGGTTGTTCCGACAAAACATCGCAATGGGCACCAGTGTTTCGGCCTATTTAATCGCATCAACCTATCTCATTTCCTCCTGGTGGGATTGGAGCTATGGCGGAAGTTTTGGGCACCGTGCATTTATCGACACGTATCCAATAATTGCAGTGCTTTTGGGTGTTTTACTGAGTGCTCAATCCACATGGCTTGTAATCGGGGTTTCAGCATTGTCATTTGGCGTTTTCATGCCTCTTAACTTGATCCAAACGTTTCAATATCGAACCGGTATTCTTCCGATGGATGGCACAACTGAATCTTGGTACAAGACCGTTTTCTTGAAGTCTGACATGTACTTAGTCGGGCAATTTGACAGGCTTAATGCTCCAAAGCAAGTGATTCTTGAAGCGCGTTGTTTTCAACACAATATGGAAGAAATCAAAGGCTGGGGGAACGAAACACAACTCACCAGAGAGATGGCTCATCACGGATCTGGAAGTGCTTACATGGGAGAAAATGAAACGTACGGGGTTACCTTCAATTCAACCCTCGAAAATTTAGCCGTTGACAGTGCAAACTCAATCACTTTTAAGGGATGGGTCAATTCTGAAGGAACAGGTACCAAAGCGTTAATTGTGCTAAATGTGGCAGACAGTGCAGGAAATAGCATTGCTTGGGAGGCGTACCCAATTGTGGTTCAGGTTAATCGATCTGACGAGTGGATCTTTGTAGAAAACACATGGTCGATTCCTTTGATTAGCGATGCTGGAACTGTCATTTCAACCTACCTCATGAAGGAAGGTGGGCCATCGCTTTACCACGATGACATGGAAATCTGCCTCGGAATTACCGAATAATCAATCCAGTTTGAGCACGGCCATAAATGCGGATTGTGGCACTTCTACGTTACCAACTTGACGCATTCGTTTCTTACCCTTCTTCTGCTTTTCGAGCAGCTTCCTTTTCCGGCTTATATCACCACCGTAACACTTGGCGGTAACGTCTTTCCTTAAGGCCTTAACGGTTTCTCTGGAGATAATCTTTGCACCAATTGCTGCTTGAATAGCTATATCAAATTGTTGCCTTGGAATCAATTCCCGAAGTTTAGCGCAAATCCTCTTACCAAGTGAATGGGCGTTATCTTGATGAATCAATGCTGAAAGCGCATCAACCTGATCACCGTTCAAAAGAATATCAAGTTTAATCAGCTTACTTGCCTTGTAGTCAATTGGCTGGTAGTCAAAAGATGCGTACCCCTTCGATACAGTTTTTAACTTGTCGTAGAAGTCAAAAACGATTTCGCCTAATGGCATATCGAACGTAATCTCCACACGATCGCTGGTCAAGTAAACTTGGTTTTTAAGGATGCCACGTTTCTCAATACTGAGATTCATAATGGCTCCAACATATTCAGACTTCGTGATAATCTGAGCCGAGATATATGGCTCTTCTACCTTCTCTAAATAATTTGGATCTGGCAGATCAGACGGATTGTGAACTTCCAGCCGAACCCCTTTTTTGGTGTGAGCGATATAAGACACGTTCGGTACGGTAGTAATCACGGTCATTCCAAATTCTCGCTCCAATCGCTCTTGAATAATCTCCATATGAAGCATTCCCAAGAATCCACAACGGAATCCAAAACCTAGTGCCGCAGAACTCTCCGGCTCAAAAGTTAAAGAAGCATCGTTAAGCTGAAGCTTTTCCATGCTGGTTCTTAACTCCTCAAAGTCATCTGTATCTACAGGGTAAATTCCGGCAAAAACCATTGGCTTCACATCCTCAAACCCTTTAACAACATCCTCACACGGATTTGAAACCGTGGTAACGGTATCTCCTACTTTAACTTCCTTGGCTGTTTTGATCCCCGAAATAATGTAGCCTACGTTTCCAGCCGACATCTCTTTTCTCGCCTGTGGTTTTAGTTTCAGGATACCAATCTCGTCAGCATGATATTGCTTACCTGTTGCCACAAACTTCACCTCCTCCCCCTTCTTCAACGTTCCGTTCAACACTCGAAAATAGGCGATGATTCCCCTAAATGAATTGAAAACAGAATCGAAAATGAGCGCTTGAAAAGGTGCATCTACATCTCCGACCGGTGCCGGAACACGGTCAATTATTGCTTCCAATATTTCTGGAACACCCATTCCAGTTTTCCCGCTTGCAGAGAGAATACTATCTCGTTCACAACCCAAAAGATCAACAATCTGATCCTTTACTTCCTCTGGGTTTGCACTATCCAAATCGATTTTATTCAAGATTGGAATAATCTCAAGATCATGCTCCAAAGCCAAATACAGATTGGAAATCGTTTGGGCTTGAATTCCTTGAGCAGCATCTACAATTAGAAGTGCGCCTTCACACGCGGCAATCGCTCTAGAAACCTCGTAACTAAAATCAACGTGTCCAGGTGTATCGATCAAATTGAGTGTGTATTGCTCACCATTCAATTCGTAATCCATCTGAATCGCATGACTCTTGATCGTGATTCCACGTTCTCGCTCAAGATCCATATCATCCAACAATTGATCCTGCGCCTCGCGCTGAGAAACCGTTCCGGTTACTTGAAGCAGGCGGTCGGCCAAGGTGCTTTTACCGTGGTCGATGTGGGCAATGATGCAGAAATTTCGGATGTTTTGCATGGCGCGCAAAATTAGCACGTTTTAGGACTGTAGATCACACCTAAATCAACTGATAGCAACCGTCTGACGAATAGTTTGAAACTGGTTAGCGATCTGTTCTCCGGCCAATCAATTCGAGTGCCTTTTCCAAAGCGGGATCTGCACCCGAACTAACCGATTCAATATTCGGTTTTACTATATGATGTGGAACTGTTCCCGTGGTCTTTTCAACGCTTGCCTTAACTGAAATTGAGCGCTTCATAAACGGAATCTGCAGCACAAATTTCGAATTGGGAAGTGTGACCCGATAAAACCCTCCACCACAGAACTCGGAGTGCGCACCTCCGGTCTCCTCACCAATAAATACTGCTCTTTCCGAATCATACATTTTCGCGGAAAAAATCGCGCCAGCGGAAAACGTCATACCGCTGGTTAAGACGAAAACACTACCCTTAAACTTGAATTTTGCAATGTTCTCAGTCCTTGCTCCGGGCCCTTTAAACATAAAGTTGCTATCGTATTCATCCCGTGAATCAATGCCGTTATAAACCTTATGAGTTGCACTATCTAGCAATTCAAACCCATGCGTTTTTACGAAAGGAGGATTGCCTTCTGGGTAATTTGAATATTCCGAA
>JBLFWJ010000065.1:0-16721 GCA_047611425.1 Bacteroidia bacterium
AGGTAATCGAACCTTTGGGCCACAAACCTCCAGTTGACTGAGCACGTGCTTCACTCCTGCTGGGTTTCCTTCTTCGAACAGCATTCCAATCAGATCTAATAATTGAAATTGGATTTTTCGTGCTTTCGCAAAATCACCTTCTAGCGAATTAGCGATTAGCTTTGAGTATTGCTTTGGATAGGCATTTGCCACAACGGAAATCACCCCGTCAGCTCCAGCGGCAATCATCGGAAGGCTTAACGTATCATCTCCTGAGATGACCAAAAAGTTCTTGGGCCGATCTTTAATAATGGACATTACCTGATCAAGGTCGCCAGAGGCTTCCTTTACAGCAATGATGCCGGGCACTTCATGCGCCAGCTTCAAAGTAGTTTCAGCCGAAATATTGCTACCTGTTCTTCCTGGAACATTATAGACGATTATCGGAAGTCCATTGGCTCCAGCCACAGCTTTGTAATGCTCAAAAATCCCTTTTTGTGTGGGCTTGTTGTAGTATGGCGAAACGGATAAAATGGCTGAAATACCATCGTTATCCATTTCAATTAATTGCTGACAAACGGCTGCCGTGTTATTACCTCCCACTCCAAGCACAACAGGCAACGCACCATTGTTTGCTTCAACTACGCAATCCAATACTGCGTTTTTCTCATCTGTCGATAATGTGGCTGACTCGCCAGTGGTTCCCATCACAACCAAATAGTCAACCTTCCCCTTAACCAAGTGATTTGTCAACTTAGTAAGTGCCGTAAAATCCACACTTCCGTTTGGTCTAAATGGCGTAACCATGGCTACACCGGTACCTTTCAAAGCTTTCATTTTTTCAACATGTTGAGATAATGCTTCATCTGCTCAATGAAGAAATCTAGATCCTCATTTCCATCAGGTAATTCCATCATTAGGTCGTAATACTCTTGAAATTCTTTTCTGAAACGCCCAACCTTGAATGTTGCGCGAGACAACGAAACGATGAACAACAATGGCATTGATCGCTTTAATCTAAGATCAATTAAAAGATCAAACGGCTCAGACATAAAACCAACCACTTTTCGGCCTTTTGGCTTGAAGTACCAGTTAAAATCTTGATTGGTAAAAAAGCCAAATTCATCACTGCTTTTAAACCAATCTCGGTGTTCGGACTTTGGCACAAAACCAAGCGCCTGCACTTGTTTTCCCTGTGCCTTGAATTCCTTTACAAGATTCTTGATGGCCTCAAAATGCTTTTCATCTTTCGCATTAAACATCACCCCAACATTCTTGGCTTCGTTCAAACTAATTGATTTGATTTCACGCTTTGTAGTGCGCAACTCCTTTTCAAGGATGTATTGCCCGAAAAACTTTCGAATGTTGTTAATAAACTTTATGTCGGGCCAACGCAATTTCATGCTACGCGATCATACTGATAAAATCCTGTTCTGAGATGATTGGAACACCTAGATCCTCCGCTTTTTTCAATTTCGATGGTCCCATTTTATCCCCAGCTAAAACGAAATCAGTCTTCTTAGAAATAGAGCCAACGTTCTTCCCGCCATTCTGCTCAATGGTTTCTTTTAATTGATCCCTCGAAAATTCAGTAAAAACCCCAGAAACCACAAACGACTTTCCATCAAGCGAATTACTGGTTCGAGCACCCGTGTCTTCAACTTCAAACTGGAGACCGTATTCCCTTAACCGTCTTACCTGATCGGCATTCTGGTCATCCTGAAAATATAGAATCACGCTTTCGGCAATCCTTTCACCAATCTCATCTACATCGATTAACTCCTCCTTGGAAGCAGCAATCAATGCTTCAATATTCTTGAAATGACGGGCTAACTTTTTAGCTACTGTCTGACCAACATATCTAATTCCAATTCCAAACAGTAAACGTGGAAATGGAATGTTCTTGGAGTCTTCAATTCCAGCCAAAAGTTTATTAACGGAGGTCTCAGCCATCCTATCTAATGGCAACAATTGCTCTGAATTCAATATGTACAGATCGGCAATGTTTTCGATCAGTCCGACCACGTGTAACTGCTCTATAGTCTCAGCACCAAGGCCATCAATATTCATCGCCTTGCGAGAAATGAAATGCTCTATTCTTCCAGTAATTTGAGGTGGACAACCAGATTCATTCGGACAGAAATGCTTGGCCTCGTCCTCTACTTTTTTAAGCTCCGTCTCACATTCTGGACACTTATCTATGTAGACAACCCGCTGTGCCCTGCTAGGCCTGAGGTCCAGATTTACACCAACAATCTTTGGAATGATCTCTCCTCCTTTTTCAACCAAAACAGTATCTCCGAGATGGAGATCCAACTTTTCAATTTGATCTTGATTATGAAGCGAAGCACGCTTAACCGTAGTCCCAGCCAACAGAACGGGCTCCAAATTGGCAACTGGAGTTATGGCTCCAGTTCTTCCTACCTGATACGTTACTTCGTTTAAAACAGTTTGAGCTTGTTCAGATGCAAACTTGTAAGCAATAGCCCATCGAGGTGACTTTGCCGTAAAGCCCAGCTCCTCTCGATCATCCTCGCTATCAACTTTGATTACCACACCATCGATGTCAAATGGCAAATGATGGCGCGCTTCGTCCCAATGAGTCAGGTATGCCTTAACCTCATCAATAGTTCGGCAAACCTGCATATCGGTGTTAACCTTAAATCCCCACGAACTCATTTTTTCTAGATCACCTTGGTGTGATCCAGTCAGTTTTGAATCCGCGTGATATGAATACAGAAAGCAATCCAACCCTCGACTAGAAACGATCTTGCTGTCCTGCATTTTCAAGGTTCCAGAGGCTGTGTTTCTTGGATTGGCATAAAGTGGTTCTCCTATCTCCTCCCGTTCAACATTCAGTTTTTCAAACTTTGAATGAGAAAGAAACACCTCTCCTCTTACTTCAAATCGCTCTGGAACATCCTTGGAATCAATCCTTAATGGAAGACTTCTAATGGTCTTGGCATTCAGCGTTACATCATCGCCTTCAACCCCATCCCCGCGTGTTACGGCTTGAACCATTCGCCCATTCTCGTAAGTCACGCCCAATGCAACACCGTCAAATTTTAATTCACAGACATATTGGACTTCACGGTCAATCAATTTTTGAATTCGATCCGCAAAATCCTCAATCTCCTCCATTGAGTAACTGTTGGAAAGAGACAACATCGGATAGCGATGCTTTACGGTTTCGAACTCTTTACTCACGCCTCCACCCACACGCTGAGAAGGAGATTCAAGACTCAGGAAGTCTGGAAATTCTGTTTCCAATTTCATCAATTCCTCCATCTTCAAATCGAATTCTCGATCAGAAATCTGAGGATTACTTAATACGTAATACAGATGATTGTGAAAATCCAGCTCCTTTGAAAGTTGCTCAATCCTTATCTGTGCTTCAAGTTGGTTCATTTACGCCTTGCTTCTTCATGTCTGATTCTGCGTGCTTCTTTGGCTGCAAGCCCCAATTCTTTTTTCCTTCTTCTTTGATCTTTCCAAGCCATTTTCTCACCCTTAATTATATCAGGTTTGAAGATGAGAAAATAAAGATCGCCTAGAAATATCTTAAGCTTAAATGATGCAAAAACGCCACTTACGGCTTGGTTAACAAGAGTATCTGGGGTTAAAACCTGTCGGTAGCCCAATCCCATTCCTACTCCTAGCCAACTGAAAATGCGGTAATGAGCACTCACTCCGGTATGCAACAGAAAACCTTGCTTGCCTTGTACAATCTTATATTCGGTTTCGCCAACATGCCTGTGACCAATGTTTGCAAAACCATAACCTAGGCTCAATGGAATCGACAGCTCCCAACGGAAGTTTGAGATGGGAACGAACTCCATGAATGTTGTGAAGTACATCATATCGAACTTTCGATAAACCGAATCCATTCCATTTGCATCCAACAAAGTTGAAATTGCAAGTCGCTTTGGAAGTATGTAGGCTCCAAAGCCAATGCGATATCGACCTGCTATGGTTGCCCCAAGTTTCAGCCCCCAAATCGATGTGCTGGAACCGAAGAATAAAGTATTGTGATTATCAAGATTTAGTAACGGATTGAATAGTCTGTGTTTCCGCTTCCGATAGACGGTAGTGTCATAACCCGGTTCACCAGCTTCAAGAGCATTTTCAACGATGCTATCGGCTTCCGATTGCTTGGCTGATTTAGGAAACCCGATCACCTCTACTTGAGCTGAGGTTGAAAGTGCTAAACCAAGCAGACAGATTATCATCAGCCCAAAGACTCTTTTCATTTCTTTAAAACTCCTTTTGCAAAACGGTCTTTTCCTTGCATATCCTGAACAATTTCAATGTTTTGAAATCCATTCTTCTGCATCACTTCAGAAACGAGATTGGCATACTTTTCATTCAGTTCAAAGTACAGCTTTCCTTCCGGTTTAAGCCACACGGCAGCTTTTTCAGACAAGACTTTGTAAAATATCAACGGGTCAGGGTTCTCAGGAAACAAGGCCAAATGCGGTTCGAAGACCAAAACATTCTTGTGAATTTCGCTAGCCTCTTCCTTACCTATGTAAGGCGGATTGCAAACGATTATGTCAAGGTCTTGAAAGACCGTCTCCTCCGAAAACAAATCATTCAGCTTGAAATGGACATTTGTCTTATTCAAGGAATTGTTCTCTTTGGCGACAACCAAAGCCGCGTCCGAAACATCAATTGCTTGTACATTCCAACTAGCTCTACAGGCATGGATTGAAATGGGAATACATCCACTACCTGTGCCTACATCTAGAAAACTAAGGTCATTTTCTAAGTTCTCGTCAATAACCATCTTCACCAATTCCTCCGTTTCCGGACGAGGAATGAGTACAGCCTCATTCACGTTGAATTTCAATCCATAAAACTCGGTTTGACCAAGTACATATTGAAGCGGCTCTCCATCGACCAATCGATTTAATGCAGCATCTACTCTATTTAATTCACTTTCGGTAAACCTCCGCTCATTAAGCTGTTGATCCAAGGGCATTACTTCAAATTCGTCTTCAAGGAGAATTCGAAATATGCTCTGAATTTCCTTTTTAGGGTACAAATCATTCAATGCATCTTGAAACAGTTTTTTCAGATCTAAAATGGTATTGGCCTGAGGCAGAAACATCAGGCAAAGAAACACTTGTAACCATCATGATTGAAAAAAAACAGACTACAATCTTCATGGTATTGATACTGAGTGTATTACATTCACACTCCGAACCATCAAATGAGTAACTATTTAAAGGTTTACAGCCTGGTATCGCTGTGGTGTTGGATTCTGTTTCTGGGGTATTTTCTCTATGACCCGGGGTTCAATTCCAAAACGCTTCTTTTCCTGACTCTTGCTCAAGGGTTGGCTCTATTTGAGGTGCTTCATGTTGGAATGAAGTGGGTGAAAGGTTCCATTAAACCTGTGGCCATTCGAGTATTCATTCGAGTATTCATAGTTGTAATTCTCCATCTGATGGGAAGTTCATCACAGGTTCAATTACCTGTAGATGGCCGGATTATTATCGCAGTTATTTGGGGATTTACCGAAATCATCAGGCACTGGCATGCGCTTTCAGATCTAGCTGGTAAAAAGCGCGAAGGCCTCACTTGGTTGAGATACTCTGGCTATATCCTGTTTTACCCAATCGGATTGATTGGTGAATTATTGATCAGCTACAAGTTCTTGGCGGAAAGAAACTTCACGATGGATGTTTATGGAACCATCATGTTCATTCTGATTATAGCCTTCGTGGCAGGCTACCCTCCGTTATTCATATACAATGGAAAGCAGCGCAGGAGAAAACTTAGACCGAAGGTTTAGACTGAAGCCTTGGCCGGTTCACAATGTTTGCCCTGCCATAAATTTCTCTTTTCCAGCGATTTCTCCACTTTCGCAAGCACTTCAAAATTTTTCAAAGAGTCCCACTTTGGCGCAAGAAGTTTATCTGGAGGTGATTCGTTGATGAATCGGTCAATCACTATATCAGGCCTAATTAGCCCAATGAAATCACCCAACAAACTAATGTAATCGTCCGCAGTAAACAGATCGAACATTTCTGGTGTCTGCTTCCATTGAATTGCCATTCGAGTGTGCTTCACAATTTGCAAATGGTGCAGCTTCAAAGATTGAATTGGCAACTTTGAAATTTTGCGAGCATGATCCAACAAATCCTCTCGAGACTCACCAGGAAGCCCCAAAATCATGTGTCCTCCCACATGAAGTCCCTTGCTAGCACAAAGCTCAAAAGCGGCAATAGTTTCTTCGTATGTCTGACACCGGTTAATGCTCTCCAATGTTCGATTGAGCGTACTTTCTATTCCTAATTCAATTGAGACGAAGTGCGTCTTATTAATCTCGACAAACATCTCAGCAATTTCTTCGGAAATGCAATCTGGACGCGTCCCTACCACTACACCGATTACACCGGGCACACTCAAAGCCTCTTTGTAAAGCTTACGTAAATGATCAATGTCCGAATACGTGTTTGTGTACGACTGGAAATATGCCAAGAACTTTATCGCTTTGTACTTCTTCGAAAAGAAAGCAACTCCTTCTTCTAACTGCTGAGTTATAGTTTTCTCAGGAGTGGTGTAGAAAGGTTTGAACGTGGCGTTATTGCAATATGTACAACCTTCTTTTGCCTTACTTCCGTCTCGGTTCGGGCAAGTAAATCCATAGTCTATCGATATTTTCTGTACTCGCTCGCCAAACGTTTCCTGATAAAATGAACGCAAGTCCCGATAGCGTTTTCCGTTTGGGAATTCAATTGGTGCTATATCAGAGGAAGGATTCAAGGTAGGCAGTTGGTTGAGCTTAATTTTGATTAGACAAAGGTCGACAATTGAGCGTCTTATTCCGTATGGATTAAGAAATGAAGCAGAGAGGTCAATTGAAATAATCTCAATGTCACCAAAATATTGAATAATAACTAACCAGGGCTAGAGATCATTTGGGAGCCGACATTTTAGATACTGTTCTCATTTTGTATTTTTCCTTTCAATATTTATCTCCGAAGATGAGTTTTGAAATAACAGGGATTGAGAGTAGCTCATTCCAGCTAACACCAAGCCTGAATTAGCATGGAACAACTGAAAAAATAAATCTTGAAACTTCATCCTTCGTTTAGAGAAGCTGAGTTGAATCGTGGACTTAAAGATTTTGAAATCAAACCGTATAAAACAAGAGTATTTGCGTTGGAGGCTGGTAAAGTGTGCGAGCATTTATTCTTCTCAAAGTCGTCCATTGTAAAATGTTTTTCTCAGACTCCCGAAGGTGAAGACCACGTGCTTTAGATGAAGTCTGAACAAATGTTTTTTACGGAACACAAAAGTTTCGTAGGTGGTACACCAGCAATGTTCAATCTTCAGTTTTACGAAGACTCTGATGTGTCTTGCATTCACCGAAAAAAGTTGATGGAGCTTTACGCGAACTCTACGGATTGGGCCCTCTTTGGCATCAATCTAACCGAGGCGGTTCATGTGACTTTGACAGATGTCTTTGTAAACCTTCTCTCAAATGACGCGACTTGCAATTATCAATATATCGAGTATGCATTTCCTCGCTTTTTACAAGTTGCTCCATTAAAAGACATTGCGTCAATGCTACAGGTTTCTCCGGTTACATTGTCCAGAATTCGAGCGGAAAAACAGACTAAGTATTAGTTGTATAAGGATTGAGTAGGGCCCAAAAACTATTTCTTACCAGATGTAAAGTGGGCTTATAAAACCTGTCTATTCTTTTGTAATCGAATTAACAACAACATTATGAAAAGTAAAGCCGCAACTACCAAAAAGACATTTAGCAGGTCCACAATTGTAAGCATCGATATTAAAGCAGATGCTGCAACAATTTGGGCCTTGCTTACCAACGCATCCGATTTTCCAAGATGGAATTCAACAGTCACGTCTTTGGATGGAAAGATCGCATTAGGCGAGAAGTTGGCCCTTAAAGTGACATTGGATGAAAAGAGAACTTTCAAATTAAAAGTGAAGGAATTCAAACCAGACAAGCACATGCGGTGGGGGGATGCTATGGGAAATAGAGAATACACGCTAACTCCATTTGATGGTGGAGTTACGTTTACCAGGAATGAGAAAATTGGAGGACCATTCTTTCCACTATTTGCTACGATGACTCCACCTTTAGATCAAGAGTTCGATCAATATGCAGCGGACCTCAAGAAAGAAGCAGAATCAAAAGTCAGCGCTTGACCTTCACTCCTACTGACAAAACTTTAACCAAAATTGAACCTTTAATATTTATCAATGAGTTACGAGAAAAAAACAAAAGAGAATCCTTGGAATCTTAAAACACCCCCTGGAACTTCTGAATATATAATGTGGAATGACGAAAAGGAAGGTGTGGATATTATTGTCTGTAAAGTCGGTTCAACCATTCTGCATTATGATGAAAGAGCGATACAGGACCTTCATCAAATGCTTAAAGATCACGGTGATTGGATGGAAATGGGTAGCAAGGATGAAAAGCCAGCAACTAAAGAAGGAACAGTGGAACATTGGGCGCGCAGTTCGAACAACAACTATTGGCGGGTGGTATGATTTGAAAAAGAATTTTCGAGGTCGTTTTGGCATGTAAATGCCGCCATTAATGGAAGAACTCGGTTTATGCTAAATTGAGCACAATGCACGCAATAATAGAATGCGGGCTATTTAATTCAAATTTCCCTTATCAGTTATTTATCATCAAGTGTTGAAACATTGATTTGGCACGGACACTTTTATAAAAGTATGGCTGGTAGATTCGCAACACACTAAACTATAATGTCATGAAAACACTTTTACTTTTTTCTTTTTCAGTTTTAACCTGCAGCGCAATACAAGCTCAAACGTTGCACAACATTGAAGCCGGAGGTGGGCCTGCTCCGGCTGCCACGCCATACTATGCACCTCAATCCCTAACGATTGAAATTGGCGATACCGTACGTTGGACCAACGTAGGTGGAACGCATAATGTAGATGGCTCATTGCCAACCTTCCCAAGTAACCCTGAAGGATTTAGAAACGGAAACCCGTCTAATTCTTTATGGGTTTTTGATCATGTATTTACAACAAGTGGCTTTTACGAATTTGAATGTGAGGCATTCGACCACAATCTAACTCAGTTTGGTAATATCACTGTAAATAATCCAGCTGGTGTTAACGATCAAGTGAGTCCAGTTTGGGAAGTATACCCAAATCCAACCACTGACTACTTGAGAATTAGAACTCAAGAAAGAATCACAAGGGCTACGTTGTATTCAATTGAAATGAAGAAAGTGGCCGACCTTGCTATTGAATCTAAAAACTCGGAGTATGGAATATCGTTGACAAACACACCAACTGGTATTTATATTTTGGAGTGTGACTTTGATGGAACAATTGCACATCAAAAAATCATCGTTGATTAATTAATCAACATTCAATTCTACGTTAAAAGAAGGGCATAGCAAAAACGCTAAGCCCTTCTTTTTTAATACACCGATTATTCTGTTCATTTATTGGAGCGACTTTCGCTAAGGAAACCGTTCAAGCCCATTCGTTTCGTCTATCTTTAATAATCCGTAAATCCAACATCTATGAGTTCAAAAAGTAATGACAGCCGTAGGAAATTTCTAAGAAACGTGTCTTTAACAGCACTATCAGTTGGTGCATTGGCCAAAGTGTCTGGAGCAAAACCTGTAAGTACTGAAGGTGCTGGCGGATGCAACCCTACTACGCTAGACTACTATGGCGAAGGACCATTCTACACCAACAACCCACCGACTATCGTAAACAATCAATTGGCAGAGGCCAATGAAGCTGGTACCCGCATTATTATTAGTGGAGTGGTTAGAACGTTGGATTGTTCCGAGATTATTCCCGACACAATTGTTGATGTCTGGCATGCCAATGACCCTGGCCAGTACGACAACTCAGGGTTTAATTTACGTGGAAAGATGCTCTCCAATGCTCAAGGATTCTACATGTTTGAGACAATTTATCCAGGTAAGTATCTTAATGGTCCGGTGTTCAGACCATCACATATTCATTTCAAAATCACACCACCTGGGTTTTCAACCATTACAACTCAACTATACTTTGAGGGCGATATTGATCTTACAACAGACCCAGCGTCTTCCATCACTTCCGGGACATACAACGCTTCGGACAGAATCATTGCTCTTACTGATAATGGGCAAGGAGTGCTTGAAGGAACTTGGGACATTATTGTTGATGGAGACGGGACAACCACTGGTATGAGCGAGATTCATCTAAACACTGGTATGATCTACGAAGTAGCTCCCAATCCTTATTCTGATCAAGTAAGTATTCGTTACGGAGTGTTCAATGAATCAAAAGTTGCTTTATCGGTCTTTGACGTAAACGGGAAACTCATTGCAGACTTAAACGAAGAAACGCTGCAACCTGAAAAGTATGAGGCAGTTTGGCAGCCAGATTCCTCCATTCCAAACGGTCATTACTTCATTGCGCTAAAAGTCAACGACATGCAGGTGCATTATCAGAAAACGATTCTGGCCCGCTAAAAAATTCTCGTTTAAACATTTTCAGGGATTTTAATCAAATAGAAAAGCCCACCAATCGGTGGGCTTTTAGTTTCGCGGAGCATGGGAGAGATGTCGAACCTTTGGGATGGTTTCTTAGCCCTTTCGACCATTGTTTTAGACATAAAGATTCTCTGTGCTGTCCTATTATAAGATGGTTTCCAGTACGGTAAGTCATAATGCATGACGTTGCCGATTCCAAAGAATCGAATCTTATAGGCGAACTCAGCCACTAGTATTAATCGTAAAATCGAGATTAAACCAGAATATGTAGTCTACTAAATTTCAATAATGATTCCGAATGACGGGAGCACCGTGCCAGTTGTGCTTCCCAATCTGTCCAGTTGGTAGCGGGATGAATCGTTTGGGTCTATAATTGCATTGCCATTACCATCCGTTCTAAGGATATAATCTGGAGCCTGTTGTGCTTTAAAGGCATAAATGTTTTGTACATCTAGGTAAATATTCAATGCCCATTTTTTGAAGAACCATTTCTTGTCTACCCGCAAGTCAAGGAAGTGCGCAGGTTCTAATCTTTCGCCATTTAATTGAGAATAATCTGGTATGGCACCTCGGTTTATATTCCAAACTGGAATTAGGGCTGAGGTCTCTTCATCAGCTGGAGTGTATGGAGAGCCTCCGGTAAATCTCCAGCGAAGCCCAACCTCCCAATTTCGTTTGAATTTCTTTCCTGCAGTTAACGAAATCAAATGCTGTGCATCCCATGAAGAGGGAACGTAATCACCTTTGTAATCTTGGAATTCGCTCCGAACGAAGGTGTAGGCTAGAATGCCGTAAAACCCTTTCCAAAGTTTCTGCTGAACCAATAGCTCAGCTCCGTATGCTCTTCCGAGGTTGTCCGAAGTGACTTCGTCATTTCCTATCACACCAAAATCGGCACCAAGGTTAGCCAACGAAATGCTGTCTCGTACAAGGAATGGGTAGTTCTCCCAAAGTTTAAAAAATCCTTCGACCGATACTTTCAATCCCGTTTTAGTGATGAATTCTCCACCTAACACAGCATGATTGGATGCTATGTATTTCAACCCATTCTCCTTGTTGACCAATGCTCCAGAATTGTTCTGGAAGCCCATGGTCGTGTAAGGTGGAAGTTGAAAATACCTTCCCACGTTTGCACTAATGTTGAATTGGGTATTGATGGCATAAGAGATGGAGAACCTTGGAGAGAACGTTTCATAGGTTTTTGCCATCTGCTCCGAATAACTATTGCCATCCATTCTAGCACCAAGCGATAGCAGTAGACGTCCTTCGACAAATGATCGGCTAACCTGGCCAAATGCGCCCCACTTGTGAATGTCGATTGCTGAACTAAAATCTACCGTTCCGATTGAGCCATCGGGCAAAGTAATCTTGGTGAAAGTTGAATTGTTGTATCTCGCCAACTCATATAGAACACCGTAGTTGATCTTCCAACCATTCTTTCGCCAGTTATTCTCAAATCGCAATTTGTTTTCAATTTCTTGACTCTTGTAATCGAGAATTAGATTGGTGTCGACCTCAATGTTGTCAGCGTATTTAAAAGCCACATTATTCAACATATTTCTACTCACAACCAGTTGAGAAAAACCGGTTTCTCGGTAGTTTTTCCAATTCAACCCGATGGCATAATTCCACTGATTATTGACTGGTAGAATTTCCACCAAGCGCTTTTGGTCATCATCCAGATCGTCATCCAAATTCAGTTTGAATTGGTCTATGGCGCCTAAACCGATTACTGTAATCTCATTCTTGTCGTTAATCTTAGCCTTGTACTTCAGTTGGAAGTCGTCATAAGTCGGCAGAAATGGCAACCCGATCAACTTGAACAGGAACTGCAGATAGCTTCTTCTATATGAGAACATGAAAGAATGGCCTTTAGCAATCGGGCCTTCGATGGTCACACCAGCATCGCTGGAACCAAGCGTAAAATTTCCACCAATTCTGTCTTTTCTGGGGTCCTTCATTTTGAAGTTTAAGACAGAGCTTAATGTGTTTCCTCTGTTCGCAGGAAAAGCTCCTGAGTAGAATTCCACTTCACGGATAAAATTCACATTGATCAGCCCATTCGGGCCACCAGAAGAACCTTGCGTAGCAAAGTGATTAATGTTCGGAATTTCGATTCCGTCTAAATAGAATCTGTTCTCATTTGGCGCCCCACCTCGAATGATCAGGTCGTTTCTGAAAGCAACAGAACTTGCAACTCCTGGCAAAGATTGAAGCGCTTTTGAAATGTCTCTGTTACCTCCTGGGTTTCTTTCAATTTCACTAACGCCAATGGTTCGAACCGAAACAGGGCTTTCTTCTTTTTTCACAAATGGATTGGCTTTAACTACCACTGCATCCAGCGTTTTGCTGTCTTTTTCCATCGAAAAGTCAACCAAGGCTGGCTTATTATTGAAGACCTGAACTTCGTATTCAACTTTGCTTTTAAAACCCAGAAATGAGACTTCTACATTATAGAGGCCCGGAGTGAGATTTGTGATTTTGAAATTCCCATCAAGATCCGAGGATGCCCCGATCGTAGTTCCTTGAATGAACACGTTTGCAAATGGTATTGCATCATTGCTTGTTGCATCTCCAATTCTACCCTGAATAATGCCTGTCTGAGCTATCGTTTGAAGACTAAATAGAAGAAACACTGAAAATCCAAAAACCCTCATATACAATCTAATTCTTTGCGTATTCATATTGGTGCCACTACATCTCGGCCCCAAAAAGACCATGCCTGTTTGACCCATGTCGCAGGGAAGCAATTAACCATATTTAGTTGATTAACTTCTGTAGTGTCGAAGTTGGGACTGTAAACGCTGTTTTGCCAAGTGAATACGACTTTTAACCGTTCCTATCGGAATGTTCAATTCTTCAGCAATCTCCTTGTACTTAAAGCCTTTATTGTGCAATGTAAACGGGACACGGTACTGAGGCTCAAGTAGATCAACCAATTTGGTAAGCTCCTTCAAAGAGAGCCTAGAGTCAGGTGTATCTTGGCGTTGGCCAGCCACAAAGTCCAACACTTCCACATCACCTCTTGTTGTGATTACTGTCCTGCTTCTTTGAGCTTTTCGGTAATTATTGATGAACGTATTCTTCATAATGGTATAAAGCCACGCCTTGAGATTAGTGTTCTCCGAGAACTTGTCCTTGTAGGTCAAGGCCTTCATCATAGTATCCTGAAGCAGGTCCTCGGCCTGTTCCCGATCTCTTGTCAAACTCAACGCGAAGTACTTGAGCACATCGCTCAGTTTGATTAATTGGTCATTGAAAGTAAGTGCAGACATTTATTTACTGTTTAAGCTTTTGTGTTATTGTTTAAACAAAAATATGAAATGCTAATCAATCCCGCAACTTTTTGTTTAGTTTTTCAATTGCTTCATTAAACATTAGTTCCGACTGGACATAAAAAAAGCCTCAGGCGTTGCACCTCAGGCTCAAGAACTCTGTCAATATTAATCTAATTCAGTCCTTCTACATACGCTAAAAACTGCGTAGCGTCATCAATTTTGATGATGTTTTTCGGAAACTTTTTGTCTAACTGACTAATCTGATACCCGGAGACAACGACTTTCAATTTAGGAAAGCTCTTAGAGAGTTGCTTCAGGTAACTTTCCGTGAAGCCATCTGCGGGACTAGCCACAAATGCGGTAACTAGATACTCCGGGTTGTGGGCAGAAACAGTCTGCTGTATATCTTCGAACGGAACCGATTGCCCAAGGTATATTGTATCAAACCCACGTTTCTCCATTAAATACCGGAAAAACAATAAGCCCATTTCATGAAACTCCCCTTCTCGAAGAAAGAAGATGACTTTTTTGCCCTTAACTTTACTTTCGCTTGAATAAAGCTTATCAGTAGCCGCGTACATCTTCTGGATGATTAGACTACTGATAAAATGTTCTTGGGCTGGACTTATGGAGCTAGCCCGCCACATAACACCAATCTTGTGTAGCAGTGGATAAAGGACATTAATACAAGTTTCTTCGAAGCCCATTGCTTCGGTACACTCGGCCAATATTCCTTCAAAATTAGAGCGGTCTAAGTCCACCATCGCAACTATTAAACGGTCTATCTGAACCGGGTAGTCAGCCTTAGACTCCCCTAGTCGTTGGACTTCTAACGATAAATCTTCGTCACTAAGTTTAGAGATTTTCGAGATTTTTAACCCATGGTTGTTGAGCATAGCAATGTTCAGCAACTTTTTTAAATCACTATCGCAGTATGAGCGAATGTTAGTGTCCGTTCGGTCCGGTGTAATAATGCCATACCGCTGTTCCCAGATTCTTATGGTATGTGCTTTTATCCCTGAGAGGGTTGCTAAATCCTTTGTGCTATACTTACCCATTGACTTCTTTTTCGAGTAACGTGGATTTACCAAACTTGTTCTGTAACACTTTAGTTCGGTACTCAAATATGGCATTTACCTTTCTCTTTACAACCAAGATGTTCGCCAATTTCCCAACAATTCCGAAAGGAACTTTATAGTGAATAATATCAGTCATTAACACGCCACCGTCTCGCTGTTCAAATATGTGCTGATGGTGCCAAAACGAGTACGGACCAAAGCGTTGTTCGTCAACAAACATTTTCATGTTTTCTACCCGTGTTATTTCGGTAACCCAGCTTATTTTCAGAAAGGGAAATGGCGTAACATTATACTGAATAATCTGACCGGCATACATCCGAGGTATTTCTCGGGTTATAATTTCAAATTGCATGTCTGCCGGTGTAATCTCATTTAGGTTATGAGGAGACGAGAAGAATCCCCATGCCACCTCAAGTGGTATAGGCAAGAACTGCTGATGTTTACGGAAATGTAGTTTCATTTCAATAAATCGATTAAAGCTGGTTTAAGCTTTGGATGTTGGAATTCAAAGCCATCTTCCAATAGTTTTTGACATGAAACTCTTGAGCCTTCGGTAATCACTTTTGCCATTTCGCCCATTACCATTTTTAACAAAAAGCTTGGCACAGCAGGCAAAAAAACGGGCCTATCCAAAGCTTGACCAATTGCTTTCATTAATGAGGTTTGATTTACATGATTTGGCGCAACGGCATTATAAACTCCACTTAGAATTGAGCGTTCAACGGCTTTTAGATAAAACTCAGTCACATCATCAATATGAATCCACGGCACCCACTGATTACCACTACCTACTGCCGCACCCAGCCCGAACCTAATTGGCTTAGACAGTTTGGGTAATGCACCATCATTTTCCATTAGAACCACTCCTGTTCTAACCCTCACTTCGCGGTCGGCCACAGGCTGAAACAATTGAACCGCATCTTCCCACATTTTGCATGTATTTCCAAGAAAATCATCAGCAAACTTGTCGTTTTCAGTAAATATTTTGTCCGAAGTAATTGCGCCATAGTACCCTACAGCCGATGAAGAAATTATGGCTTTAATTTTTTGATTTCTATTCTTAAGAAGTTGTGCCAACATTTGAAGCGGCTTCACCCTACTTGCTAGAATTTCTTGTTTTCGCTTTGGTGACCAAGGCTTGTCGGCTATGCCTGCTCCTGCCAAATGTATAATGTGACTAACATCTTTCAAAGCGCGTTCATCCAAGGTTCCCTTTTCCAGATTCCAGACAAAGGATTCTACACCAGGAATCTTCCTTTCAGTTCGTCCAATTATGGATACTTGATGGCCCTTGAAAAGCAACTTGGGAATCAAGTGTTTTCCTATGGAACCAGAACCGCCTGTTATGAGAATTTTTGCCATTTCGTGGGTATAAAAAAGCGCCTCACTCATTAGGGAATGAGACGCCCCCTGCTACGAACGTAATTATCGTAGAACTTGCATTTTAGTTGAAACCATGCCACTATCAGTTGTCAGATTTACAAAGTAGAACCCCGGTGCCATTTGGCTTGCTGGTATTTCCACGCGGTGATTTCCTGAAGACATTTGGCCATAGCTCTTCACTACAACTGACTGTCCCATTGTATTCACAACTTCAAGGTTGATGTTCGTATTCTCTACCAAGTCGAAAAACATGGTAGCGTTGTCGTTCGTTGGATTTGGAAAAAGCGATGCATTATTAATCACTTCAACTTCTTCAACACCTGTTACGTTGCTCAATGGAATCAGATTCCCACCTGTTCCCAAAGAAACCCACAGACCGAACATCGCTCCTCCACTATTCATGCTAGGATCAAGGAACCCTGAAGCTAATACCGTGATTGCCGCATCTTCTAGCATTAAAGATTGCAATGGAGCATCAAAAC
>JBLFWJ010000066.1:0-16548 GCA_047611425.1 Bacteroidia bacterium
CTGATGGCAATACAGGTGAACTTGACTTTACCAATGCCATGCGAAGCCACGGCACACTAAGTGGTATTTACAGAATGGCAGCAGAAGAAGGAACAGTAAGAATGAGCCTGAGCAATGGAACCAATTCTGATGAAGAAATCATCTTCTTTGACCCTAGCGCACAAGACGCCTATGATGCTTATGATTCTCAGAAGTTTTGGGCAGGTGCTAGTGTACCACAATTGTACACCACGGTTGGCACAGATTCATTGGTCATCAACGGACTCAGTAGCATTGCTGCAAACCCAGTAGTAGACTTAGGTGTAAAACTGCCAACAGCAGGAGAATACACCTTTGATGCCACCAGCATTACACTGAATGAGAACGTACACTTGGAAGACAGAATGCTAAACCTCTTCCAAGACCTGAATACAGAGCCGACTTATGCATTCACTTCTAGCGTTGCAGGGAATATCCCAACGCGCTTTGCGCTGCATTTTGGTATGACTGTTACAGGCATTGAAGATGGTTCAACCATCAACTCACGTGTCTATACATCCAACGGAAACCAGTTGAACATCATCCTGTCAGGAAACACCGAAAGCGGGAGCGTTCAAGTGCTAGATATGACAGGGCGAATTGTCCGCACTGCCAACCTCAATGCATCACGTACTACGCTAGATATGAATACGGCAACAGGTGTCTATCTCATCCGTGTTGAAACCGAAAAAGGAACGGATACGCATCGTATCGTAATCAATTAAACCATCTGCTGACCTAGGGGCGTGCCTCGGCACGCCCCTAGAAATGAAAAAGAAATACGCCAAACCATCCATCAAAAAAGTAACTATCGACAACGAGATAAGCATGGTTATGATGAGTTTCGGACCAGGCGGAGATCCAGGCGGCTCCATCTTTAGAGGGGCTAACTCGTTCAAATGGTTAAAGTAGCCAGCCTTCGAAAACCATGAGTCAGGGTGATTCAAAGTTGCTCCTGGGGTTTGACGATAAGGCATTTTGCCATTAACAAATGAATTAAGTCAGGCCACAAAATCGACTTTACCATTGTAGGTTCGACTTCTAAAGACCCTTTCAGCAATGCTGGAAGGGTCTTTAGCTTTTCCGGCTATTGGCAAATGCTCAATCAACTCATCCAACTACTTTTAAACACTTGATCAGCGTTGAATGTCTACCTAATGAATAACCGACCTCCGAACCTTGCAAGTGATGTTTTCGGTGCTATCAAATGGTGGGAACGAAAAAGACTGTTGTATGACGTTGTACTTATCATCGGTGCCACGATTGGATCTTCTTCCACTCTTTCGTTCCTTCTGTTTATACAGTTAAACTAATAAGAGTGCAAGCTTAGGCCTGCCATAAAATAGGGCGCGAAGACAGGTACACAAGCGTTGGTGGTTTCTACTATCACTTTCAGGCTGTAAGGTGACCGCACTCAGATTGGTCATACAGCGAAATCCGAGATGGTCTACGTTAAACAATAAGACAACACTCGGTATATGGTTGTCCGATTCTTACATGGCCGATAAAGCAAAAAGGACTTATTAGCCGAAAGGGCTATTAATATTAACTCAGGAGATGTAGCCACTTAAGCTATTTAGTAATAGACAAGTAAACCCCACGTAGTCGGCTACTATTCTTATACTTAACGTAATCGATATTAAGGCAACCGCAATGAGTTCTGTTTTTCACCAAATAATCATTCATACGATGTTTCGGCATCTCAAAAAAGACCGTCCCGATGAAACCATAAGTAAGCATGAAGTAGCTAGAGAGTTCATGAAACTAAGGGTCTCTGCAAAATATTTGCTAAAGAACTCGTTGCTGCTTTCCATCGGAGTAATTTCTGCTGGGTTTGGACTAAAAGGCTTTTTACTCCCAAATACTTTTATTGACGGAGGGGTAACCGGAATTTCCCTTCTGATAGCAGAGGTAACCGATATTCATCTGTCCCTTCTTATCGTTATTATCAATATCCCTTTTATTGCTCTTGGTTACACACAGATTAGTAGGTCGTTTGCCATTAAAAGTATTTTGGCCATCGCTGGGCTTGCCTTTGTAATTGCAACGGTAAATTACCCGGTAATCACTTCCGACAAATTACTGATTGCAGTATTTGGCGGGTTCTTTCTCGGTGCCGGCATAGGGCTTTCTATTCGTGGGGGCGGAGTACTTGACGGGACGGAGGTTCTGGCGATTTATTTAAGTAAAAAGACAAGCTTCACCATCGGAGACATTCTTCTTGTCTTCAACATTATCATTTTTTCAGTTGGGGCTTATCTCCTATCTGTTGAGACAGCATTATATGCCATACTTACTTACATAGCCGCATCCAAAACCGTTGACTTCGTTGTTGTTGGAATAGAAGAATATATCGGGGTTACCATTATTTCACACAAATCGGAGGAAATTAGACTGATGATAATTGAAAACCTAGGACGAGGTGTTACGATTTACCATGGTAAAAGAGGTTTCGGAAAACAAGGAGACATTCAAAGAGAGACAGACATCATTTACACGGTAGTCACCCGTCTTGAAATTGCCAGGCTTCAAGCTGAGATTGACAAAATAGACTCGGCCGCTTTTGTGGTGATGAGCAGCATAAAGGACACCAAGGGAGGAATGATAAAAAAAAGACCGTTGACTGAAAAGGCTAATGGTTAAATGCTGTGGTAGACAGTAGCACAGCCGGGAACTAAAAAAACCTAACACCAACCATCAAAATAGAGGCTCGAACTAGCACGCAATCTGCGTGCTTTCTACCAACTCTTGCTACGGATGAAAGGCCAGCCTTTGTTAATCCCTATTTTTAATAGCTGAAAAACGTTGGGTCCTGCTTTTCATCGAAAAGTCATGTTGTGGACAACAATGATCGGAACTGTACCTGCGTTGCATACGTAGTTTAATTCCAACCCATTATATTGGCTCTATGTTCTCCAACCCACCCTCCTACCTCCTTACCGCAACGTTTACTCTATTCCTGACTTCAAGTTGCCTTGCCCAATTCTTAGAACAAGGCAAAACATTTTACGAAAACAGAAGTGACGGTGCCGTTGGTCTTCAGGCATTACCAGATAATGTAGATAAGGCGATTAATTACTTTCAGCAAGCGTATGAACAACAGGAAGATGAATTGCTTTCGGGTACGCTACTGGTAGAAGCATACACATACAAAGCACGGTTTGTGGAGCCAGAGGCCGACAAAAAGGATGTATTCAAAACTGCCAAGGAAATTGGAGAGGATTTGATTAAGAAATATCCAGATGATGCCCGAGCAAGATTTGCCTACATAGCTGCACTTGGGTTATGGGCCGAACGAATTGGAGCTTTAACAGCGGCAACGAGTGGCGTTGTTGGTAAAATCATGAAGAACACAAAGGCGTTGATTGCGATCGATCCAGAATATCGAAATGGAATTGGAAACAGAATCGTAGGCGTGATGAACTACGAAGCGCCATACATTCCTTTTATCATGAGCTGGCCCAACAAGCAGAAGGCAGTTGGAATCATTCACGATTGTTTGGCCAAAGACCCGCACGACCGTGGCAACAATTACTATTATGCAGAAGCGCTAATTGAGAATGGAAAATCCGATGAAGCCATTCCTTACCTGGAAAAGGTGCTTGCGCTTCAGCCGAAAGAAGACTTTCTAATGGAAGACCGTGCTTTTGCCGATTGGGCCAAAAGACGCCTATTGACTTTTGAGGCGGTTAAGAATTAAGAAGTGTTCGGGATAAATTGACTAGACGCTTCGTTCCTCAGCGAAACAACTAAACGTTTATTATTCTCATGTTTCGCTGAGGAACGAAGCGTCTCAATCAATAACGATTAATAAAACTTCCGGTACAGCTTGACTCGACTTCGAAGGCTTTCCAAATTGGCTAGGGAAACAGCAATCTTCTTTTGAACTTCCTGCAACAAAGGATTATCCGGTTTGGCATTCTTAAAGAAAGCCATGTTGTTTTCCAGATTAAAGTGCTCCTTCTCTAAGTCATTCAATTTCCGCTTTAGGAAACGCTCATCCTTTTCAAGTTGCTCGGCACCGTCTTTTTGAGCAGCCATTCGCTCCAACTTATCCGTAAAACGGAGCAACTCCATTTCACCTTTGGCCATATCAAGCTTGCCGTACAAGTCATCCAATACCTGTCCGTACGCTTTACCAACCGTGTCAATCGACTTTTTAGGAATATGCCCCACCTCACTCCACTCGGCCATTAGCTCCTTGATCATAGCAAGGTTCTCAGACTTGGAACCTTTCATCTCAATCTTGCCCATTTTCTCGAGCAAAGCCTCTTTGGCTTTCAAATTATCTCCCTCACGAACATCCTTCGTTCCGAAGAATTCCTTTCTCCGTTCGAAGAACGAATCTGCATGACCGCGGAAAGCTTGCCACAATTTATTCTCGTGTCGAGGGCCAGCGTTGCCAACCTCTTTCCACTTATTCTGAAGTCGTTTGAATGCATCAGCTGTATCTCTCCACTCCTCGCTGTCGGCCAATTTTGCGGCCTTTTCAATCAACGCCTCCTTAGCAACCTTATGTTTGTCAAACTCATCTTTTAATCCTTGATGAAAGTCCTTCTTCTGTCCGAAGAAAGAATCCATCGCCTCCTTAAACTCGTCCCAAACTTTGTCGTTGGACTTTCGATCGATCGGGCCAACCTTCTTCCACACATCACGGATTTCCATGATTCGGTCGGTGGCTGTTTTCCAATCCTTTCCTTTTGAAAGATCTAACGCGGCAAATTCAATAATCTCGGCAACCAGCTTTTGCTTGGCCTCGAGATTGTTCTTCATCTCCTCCTTACGGGCATTGTAATGATCCTGAACCTTCTTGTGAAGAATCTTGGATGCTCCGTAGTATCGTTCACGCAAACCTGAAAAAAGCTCATGCTTTACTGGACCAGCATCTTCCCATTGCTCTCTGCACGCACCAACAATCAACTCAATATCCTTGATTCGTGTTTCGTCTTTTAGCTCCTCTAATTTGGTGATGATCTGAGTACGTAACTCCAGATTCTTAGCCAAATCGTACTCCTTAAGCTCACGGTTAATACCGATGTTGTAGTAGAACTTATCTACAAGTAACTTGTAATCGGCACGAAGCTTTCCCAAATGCTTTGGGTCGATATCCGCATTTTTCGTCCACCGTTCCTGAAGATCTTTGAAGCGATCAAACGCTTTGCCAATGTTCTCTTCGTCATCGATTAAGTCGGTCATTTCCTTAATCACCGACTTGCGGCTTTCAAGGTTTGTTTTCTGCGTTTCTTGACGCTGATGCACCCACTTTGCGCGATTATCGCGATAGATGTTGAACAACTCTTTAAAACGGCCTTCTAATGGATTTGGAGTTGGTTCAAACTCTTCATCACCTTCGGCTGTTTCTCTAAATGTCTTCTGTTGATCCATCAATTTTTGATGGTTCATTGAATAGAAAGCTGCTTTCAGGTCACTTACCTCATCATGAACTTGCTCTACAGGAAGTTCAATAATCTCCTCAAACCTGCTAATAATCTGATCTTGCGATTCCATTGTATTCGAAAAAATAGTTTGCAAAAGTAAGGTTATGGCAGGATCTAACAGCGAAACACGAATTCTGCGATCATCGCTTCTATCACTTACCTTCGCATTGCGAATAACGATTCAATGACAGAAGCTAGAACGCAAGTACTTACGGCCAAACAAATCGATCAAAGAATTGACCGAATCGCCTACCAGATCCACGAAAATAACTATCAAGAGGAAACGATAATAGTTGCTGGAATTGAAGGACGAGGATCAGAATTAGCTGCGATGATTTGCGAAAAACTCCGTGCTATTTCACCAATTGAAATCATTTCAACCACTATTAATGTTGACAAACGCAATCCTGTTGATAGCGATCCTCTGCTAGGAATAGAAAATGAGGATTTGAGAGACACCGTTGTGATCTTAGTAGATGATGTGTTGAACAGCGGAAAAACTCTGATTTACGGAGTGAAGCGTTTTCTTCGCGTTCCACTTAAAAGATTGAGAACCGTTGTTCTAGTTGATCGGGATCACAAACGGTTTCCGATTAAGGCCGACTATGTAGGATTGTCGCTTAGCACAACGCTTCAAGAACACATTACGGTGGTTCTTTCTGGAGTAGAAAAAGGCGTCTACCTGGGTTGAAGCTCAGAAACGAGCAATTCAATATTCACATCTTCGGCAGATACTTGAACATCAGCGAGGGCGTAAAACTTCTCACGGTGAGCCATTTGTTCTTTGATTTGGGCAAGGAGCGATTCTTCACTCAACCCCCTTAAAAGTGGGCGATTAGACTGGGCTTTCTCTAATCTTTCAAAAGCAAATTCTGGTGTCATTTTAAGATAAATACTTCTGCCACCTTTAAGAATATGATCCATATTGTTGTGATGAACAGGGCATCCGCCACCAGTTGCAACCACCACATCTTCTAGTTCGATACTTCTTAGAATTCGAGCTTCAATTTTTCGGAAGTATTCTTCTCCTTTCACCTCAAATATTGAAGAGATGGAATGTCCTGTCAAACGTTGTATCTGTTCATCCATATCGATGAATTTAAAACCCAGAGACTCAGCCAGCAATTTGCCTGTGGTTGATTTCCCGCACCCCATATATCCAATCAGAAATATTCTCATCAAGTATTATTTCTTGCCCGAAATGTTGCCTTCCTTCTCGATGGTTTTGATTACCAATTTATCGACCAATCCCGGAAGAAACTTGCTAAGGAAATACGATAGCTTTCCTTGAGTGGTCAAAACCACTCGTTTTTTTTGGGCTACCACTCCATTGCAAATATGGTCTGCAACTTCTTCAGCAGTCATCATTTTATTCTCCTCTCTTGGAGATTCTCCTTGCTTGCTTCCGTCTGCAACTAAAGCCGTTTTGCGAATGTTGCTCTCGGTATATCCGGGGCAAACGATCATCACATGTAAGCCTGTGTTATGGTTTTCCAGCCGAAGTGCCTTAAGAAAACCTTCCATCGCAAATTTGGATGCAGAGTAACCTGTTCTTCCAGGAAGTCCCTGATATCCTGCTACAGAGGAAACACCCACAACCGAACCTTTGGTCTCCAAAAGATGATCCATACCGAACTTGGTGCAATAGAGCGTTCCAAAAAAGTTGGTTTCCATCAAGCGTCTTATCACAGAGATATCCAGATCCTTGAAGAACGCGCGCATGCTGATTCCAGCATTGTTGATCAATACATCCAATCGACCGAAACGTGAAACGGCCGCATCAATCATTCGTTTGCAATCTTCTTCAACACCAACATCGCCAACTACTCCTTCAACTGTAATTCCTGCTTCGTTTAGTTGGGACTCGGCTTCTCTTAATCTGGCTTCGTTCCGAGCAGAAATGCAAACGTTGTAGCCCATCCTTCCAAACTTAAATGCGCAGGCCAACCCAATGCCAGAACTACCTCCGGTAATCACGACCACTTTCTTTTTCGAATCATCCATGTCTTGCAAACTTACCACTTAGGCGCTTCTGTTTTGATTAACTGGCAGGCAAGAATTTGTGTCCATTCTTGGTAAGTTTGGCCAAAGTCCCAAATATGAATTTGATCGAGGTAAATAGTAAGAAGTTGGAACAGGAATGGATTGAATTTCCTGTTAATCTTTACAAGAAAGACGCACTTTATATCCGACCAATTGATCAAGAGGTTCGAGATGTTTTCAACCCAGATGTAAACAAGGTTTTTCGAAAGGAAAAGACAGAGATGATTCGGTGGATGTTGAAAGATGACTCAGGAAAAGCCATGGGAAGAATTGCGGCATTTGTTAATGGTAAAACGCTTGGAGCCGAAGACCAACCTACTGGTGGCTGCGGTTTCTTCGATTGTATTGATGATCAAAATGCGGCTAATATGCTTCTTGATGCGACCAAGAATTGGCTAGAAGAACGTGGCATGGAAGCCATGGATGGGCCAATCAATCTTGGTGAACGAGACAAGAATTGGGGAATGTTGATTGATGGTTTTGCAGAGCAGAACTACGGCATGAATTACAACGCGCCTTACTACCAAACTCTTTTCGAGAATTACGGATTCCAGCTGTACTTCAATCAACTCACGTATGGCAGAAGCTACGATCCAACTGTAGATCTATCTCCCCGATTCTATGAAAAGGCCAACCTCACTATTAATGACCCTGATTATGAATACCGCCATTTAACCAAAGAGGAGTACTCAAAGGGACCTGAGTATTTTCTTGAGGTTTACAACAAAGCTTGGGGCGGACACGCAGGCGTCAAACCAATGAATCTGGCTCAGGCGAAGAAGATGTTCGTGAAACTAAAACCAATAGCAGACTTAAGGTTGCTTTGGTTTGGTTTCTACAAGGGTAGACCCATTTGCTTTTTCCTACAGATTCCTGAATTGAATCAGTTGTATAAACACGTTAACGGCAACATGAACTGGTTGGGTAAATTGAAGTTCTTTTATCACCTTAAAACAGGGTCGTGCAAGAAAAGCCTTGGGATTGTTTTTGGTGTTATACCTGAATTTCACGGAAAAGGAATTGAAGCCGCTTTAGTGGTCGGTTACTCGAAATTAGCTTGGGGAAAAAGTCTTCCTTACCAAACCATTGAGATGAACTGGATAGGTGATTTCAACCCAAAAATGATGCGTGTGTGCGAACAGCTTGGTGCTGAGGTCTGGCGAACGCATGCCACTTTCCGATATCTATTTGATCGCGAGAAGGAATTCAAACGATGTCCAATGATGGGCTGATCAAGGTGTTAATTCTTCCTCTACCTCCTTTTCTTTACGTTTCAAGAACTTGAACAAGTCACCCAAAGTTTCAAATTCTTTACGGTAAGAAATGCCCACACCTTGGGTAAAAGGGGCATTGTTTTCCGCTAGGGAATTAATGTCATTGCTCTTATTGAAAGCCTTGATTCTGAATCTTCCGTCAGGTGTAATTTTGTATTCAACATTCACGTCACCAACGATATTACTGGCATTATTTGGTTGATCTTCGCCCGTATTGTTGTTGCCGGCAACACCAACATTTCCGTCAATAATCACCCGATCATTTAAAATCTGGGTAGATAGCGCAACTTCCACAGCATCATTTGTAATTGCGGTACCTGGGCGATAGTTTACTCCAACATCTACATCGTTACTAATCTGAGAAAGCCAATTGCTCAGTTGGTTGGACAGAAGCTCGGCAGAGTTAGCGGACAAGAAACCTCCTGTCTCCTGCCCTAGTCCTCCATTTGAAACTGGGAAGAATTTATTCAATACAAGCAAACCAAAAACCTGTCGGTTCATTTCTTGCACGTTTCCGATGCCAATTTTATTCTGCACTTCCGTGTTGATACGCTCATCAGAATTTGGAAGATCCACACCAAACTCAATCTTAGGACTGAGCAATTTGTCCTTCATTTTCATGGTACAATCCACCAATACTCTTCTTCGATAAACATCGCTTGTATCGGGATACATTAGATCATACAGGGAAGTTCGAACACTGTAAAGTGCTGTAATATCGATTTCGGCATTGTAGGGGTCGCCACTCCAGCTCAGGCTTCCACCCTGACTAACATTGAATTTCTTGTTGATCACATTTTGTAATGTGAAGAGGTATTCTCCATCGGCAATCACAAAATCCCCAAACATTCTAAAGCCAGATAGATTGTCCAATTTCATCTTAAGATCCCCTGACCCACGGCCTTTCATAATGTCCCCAGTTTTCTGATCAAAGATCAATTGAACCTGTGCATCCGTAGTCACCTCAAGGTCGAAGTTCATTGTCAAATTGGATAAATCCAACTGATACTTTTCTGAAAGCGAATTATCGTTTTCTTCCTCTCCGTGTTTCTTAAATGTGATAAAATCTGACTCAGCAACGGTCTCGGTTCCATCCAATGGAATGTGAAATCGAGTGCCTCGCTCCGTTTTCAATTTCATGTCAAGAAACATGTCAGTTGGTTCTCCTGAAAACCGCACCAATCCACTGGCGTAGGCTTTTCCGTAATAAAGGGAATTCATAGCACCATTGGTGTTTAAGGCTAAGAAATTGTCTGCGTTTACTGAAGCATCAAACGTCCAATTCTTGAAGTTTTCGTGTTTGATAAATCCAGTGATTGAACCCTTTTTTCCATTAATATCCCGTGCATCGGCTTGCTCCATATAGAAGCCATCGGGCCTAACCAAAACCGTATCGTTTACTTGAAATTGTGTATTCAAATAATCAACCCTTAATCCAGTGGTATCAAGTGAAACATAGCCTTGCAACTCGGGGGTTTCGGTAGGTCCACTAATCGTGATTTCTGCTGAAGCGGTACCTGTCAATTCGGTTACCATAGCATCCACATAATGTTCAAAGGCACTCACAGGAATCCCGACAAAGGCGACATCCAAATCGTAATTATCCTGTTCGCTTTGCGGAAAATATGTTCCATTAATGGAAAGTCCATCAATGCCATCATGCTTGAGTAAGGCGTTCATTTCGATGCCTTTGGATTCTGGCAACCATTTATTAGAAATGGCACCTGATCCAATTAAGTGGTTGTTCAAAATCAATGAATCGACTTGAAGGTCGGAGATGAATGAGAAGTTTCCGTACAGTGCCTTCAACTCCGCTTGTCCAGTAACAGACCCACCTAATTCCAGTCCGGTCTTTTGGAGCAAAACATTGAAATTGCCAACATCAAACTTTTCCAAGGAAACTTGTAAGCCGTCTGACTCTAGCTTACCCAGCTTACCGTCAACGGCAAACTTTTGCCATTCATTCTGAATCTTGATATTCGAAACAGCTATTCCTGTTGAATCAAATGCAATCTCGCCTAATGGATCAATAATCCATTGAAGATCTCGAACGGAAACAAGGGATCTGCTGAATCTCAGCTTTGCCTCTCCTCCTGATTCAAAATCGACACGGCCATTGATTCTGCCCCGCGTTTCCTTCTTTGTAAGGTTGTTCCAGTCTAGACCGAAATCCATCCTGTTGTCGAAAGAACCTGTTGTTCCTGTGAGATTCCTAAGAATCATGCTATCCGTTATATGAATAGCCGCACAAGTCATATCTAACTGAAATAACTCGGTAGGATTGTCTGCTTGAACTACGATTTCTTCTAACCGTACGCCTTGATATGACATACTTGGTATGTGTCCATCAATCTCAATTAAATCTCCGGAAGATGCGTATCGGCCTGCCAAGCGAGTTCCGTTCGCCAATTCTAGGTCCTGTTCCAACAGGTAAATCAGCAAATCAGCATCGTGGAGTTCCAAGAAAAAACCAAAGTCTAGATGCTCTTCTGGCCCTAACTTTTCGAATTCTTGAGCATAGCGCGGCAGGTGTTTTCCAACCATGTTGTTTGCAGCACGCCTCAAACTCTTGAACAGAAATTTACCATCAAATCGGGCATCCAACACACCTGAATTAAGCACCAAATGACGAACATCTTCATCTTCTGTTACCGAAAAATTTATGTTTCCAATATTGAAATTGTGACCAGGTTCGGAATACGTGATGTTGTACATGTCAATATTTCCAATCAACTCATCAATATCGTTTCCAACAAAATTGAATACGATATCCCCACGAATACTAGCATCCTCACGTTGACGTAGTAATTTGAGCTTGGACAGGTTGCCCTTTTGCACTGTAGCTCTGAAATTGAAATAAGGTTCGTCTCCACCTAAATCAACAACCCCGGCAAAACCCATGTCGAGGTTTTCATCGTTGATGCTGTAATCACCTTCAAAACGCTTTTCAAACAGTCTTCCGTTAAGGTCGATGTTTTTGTAATCGTACCCCATAATCTCAACCTGCTTGATTCGCCCTTCAAGCTGAGCATCGATGGATTCTGCAGTTAAGCCCTTACCGTCAATGGAGGCATCTAGCGAAAGACGGCCCAAACTATCAACCCCTAAAAAAGTCCCAACATCCAATCTTTGAGTCTTGAGCGTTCCTGAATATGACAGCGTTCCTGTGTTGTAATCTTGTTTTAGAAGAACGTCTGACCGAAGCGAACCGAGTCTGGTATTCAACTTTCCGTAAGCCACAAAATCACTTAAGAAACCGGTGAAGTTTCCGTTGAATCGAATGTTACCCAATCGAGCAATATTTGAAGGAACACTCAAGGACCGATCTTCCTGAAAAGGTGGAATTGGAACCGTCTTGAGATCAGCATAATTAGTTTCCAACCGTTTCAGATCCAAGAACATGAAAGTTTGCTCAATTTCAGGAAGACCATCAAAATCAACATCACCTTGAATTCGAGTCGCATTTCCAAAACGGATATCCATGTTTCGGCCTTTCAGTGACTTGACTTTTCCATAAACATGTCCGCTAACAATTATATGGTCACCAATACCAATAAGTTTTGGGGCGAAAAATGAAAGATCATTCAAATCAAGAATGGATCCTGGAACAATATTCACGTCCATTCGAACCTCATTAATGAAGTCAAGGTAATCCCTCCATTCAGTGTAATTAAAAAGGACATCGCATTGAACGAGGGAATGTTCAGTTTGAACCTCAACGTTCTTAACGTCCAGCATATCAGGGCTAACCTTGGCCTTTCCCTTAAACCCATCCAATCTAAATCCTCTGGTTTCAAAACAGCTTAAGGCTCGAACATTCCCGTAAATACTGTCCTGAACTATGGAAATCTCATCAATATTGAACTCAATATGCCGTACGTCCAAATCCATGTATTCAATCCCGACCCGAGTGTGGTCCTTGTTTTTATCTAAAAGCTGAAATGAGCCACGGTGCACGGTCAGCTCATCAAAATCGAAGTTCCATTGTGGACTGGTGGAATCGGTTTCGACCTTAAAATGATCGATAATAAACATGAGGTTAAACCTATCTTCGTGGTGCAATTTTTTCAGGAAGAACTTTGGGCCATCAATCCGAATCTCCCCGAATGAAATCTGCATGGAATCTTGATCGAATCCATTAAATCCAAAATGAAGTTTTTCGAAGTACGCAAGCGTGTCAGCGGCCAAGTCCTCAACATAAAGTTCTTCAAGGATGACCCGATTAAAGAAACCGACATCTACGCCACCAACTTCCACTCGCGTATTCAGATCCTCAGAAAGTTGAACAGTTAGCTTTGTGGTCAGATAGGTTTGAACTCTAGGCAGTCGCAGCAAAGCGTATGCTGTGCTCAGCAAAACGATTAGCACAACCAACGCAATAAGTAGCGTTCGGGTGCCGATCTTTATAATTTTGCCTGTTGTCATTGGGAATTAACCACTTAAGCCCTGCAGAATTGCGATCAAAGTTAGACAATAAGCGTACCCAAGATGTGCTGATACTTGGGATAGAATCTTCTTGCGATGACACGTCTGCAGCGGTGCTTCGTAACGATGAAGTACTTAGCAATGTTGTGGCTACGCAATCGGTTCATGAGGAATTTGGAGGTGTAGTTCCCGAACTTGCGTCAAGAGCTCACCAAAGCAACATTGTTCCGGTTGTTAACTCAGCACTGCAAGAAGCCGGCATTGACAAAAACAGCCTAGATGCTGTCGCAGTTACAATTGGTCCAGGATTGATGGGAAGCTTGTTAGTCGGGACCTCATTCGCCAAATCGATGGTTACTGCTTTAGACATTCCGCTGATTGGTGTGAATCATATGCAGGCACATATTCTTGCGCATTTCATAAAATCAGAAACTCAAACTCCACCTAATTTTCCTTTTCTCTGTTTGACAATTTCGGGCGGACATACTCAAATCGTAGTCGTGAAGGATGACCTTAATATGGAACTGATTGGCACCACATTGGACGATGCCGCTGGTGAAGCATTTGACAAGGCGGCAAAATTGCTAGGCCTTGGTTATCCTGGCGGACCAAAGGTTGATCAACATGCCAAGAACGGAGACGCAACTAAATACAAATTCGCTAAACCTAGGGTGGAAAAGGCAAATATGAGTTTTAGTGGAATCAAGAGTTCGTTACTCTACTTTCTTCAAAAGGAAATGAGGCAAGATGATCAATTCATTGAAAACCATTTAAACGATATCTGCGCATCATATCAGACTTCTATAGTGTCCTATCTTTTTGAAAAACTGGAATGGGCCGTTAATCATACTGGAATTACTGAAGTTGCCATTGCAGGTGGTGTTTCTGCCAACAGTTTAGTTCGTGCTGAATTGATGGACCGGGTAACCTCAGCAAATTGGACCGTTCATATTCCTGAGTTTCAATATTGTACCGACAATGCGGCTATGGTTGGAATAGCTGGATATAAAATGTACTTACAAAGACTTTTCACTCCTCTAGGTACTCGACCTTTGGCCCGAATGCCATTCTAACTTTATTACCATGAAAAAACTTTTCCTTTCAATTCTTGCCTTTTTTCCGTTGTTGGGAATGGCACAAGTAACTTCTGTTCTATTTCTCGGAAACAGCTACACGGGAACGAATAATCTACCAGGAACGTTTTACAATCTTGCCTTATCTGCAGGTGACTCGGTCTATTATGACTGGAACACGCCAGGTGGACACACCCTAGAAGGACATAGTACCAATGCCAATTCTCTAGCTAAAATCAATGAGCGAGATTGGGATTTTGTGGTTCTTCAGGACCAAAGCCAACGCCCCTCCTTTCCACCATCTCAAGTAGCTACGCAAGTTTATCCTTATGCGGAAGACCTAGTGAATACGATAAATACAAACAGCGCTTGTACCGAGCCCGTATTCTATATGACATGGGGCCGAAAAGATGGCGACCAAGACAATTGTCCGAATTACCCACCATTATGCACGTTTGAAGGTATGCAAGACCGACTTCGTACCAGTTATTTGGAAATGGGGTTTGACAATGATGCTAGAGTTGCTCCTTGTGGTGCGGCTTGGGCTGCACTAAAATTAGACAGCTTGACTTTTCATGATGGGCTTTACACTGGAGACGGAAGTCATCCAAGTGCTTGGGGACAATACCTTAACGCTTGTGTTTTCTACGCAACGATATTTCACAAGAGTCCGGTTGGAATAACATGGTATTCTGTTGTTGGTCAATCGGATGCCGAGATTCTTCAGGCTTTAGCCGAGGAGATTGTAATGGATAGTCTTGATACGTGGAATTCTAGAGTGAATTTGCCAGATGCATCTGTTGATCAGTCTAATTCGGGTTTGACCGTAACATTTGGGAACAACTCTACTAATGCAGTAAACTCATTTTGGGATTTGGGCGATGGAAATACAAGTGTTGAAAACGCTCCTGTTCACACATACTCTTGGGATGCAACGTATGATGTGATGTATAGCGCGGACAATGGCTGTGGTGATGTTGATACAACCCATTTGAGTGTTGCACTTACTATTACTGGTATAAAGAAGCCGGCCAAAATGATTGCTTCGGTAAGTACCATTGGCAATGGACACTTCTTGATTAATCTTGAAAATGAGGAAGCAGCAATTGTTTCGGTTTTGTCGACCAACGGAAAGTTGATACAATCAACTTATCCAGCGAAGAACTCCTTTCAAGTTAACCTTGAAAATCAGGCCAATGGTGTATATACCGCTGTGGTTCAGTCAGAAACTGGAAAACGAAAGGTGTTAAAGTTGGTCAGATAACTGACTACCAAGTGATGCCTTGGTCGTAGATCCGTTTGGAAGTTGACTCTCCATTCTTGAAATAGTAAACACCGCCCCAGTGCCATTTTACGCGCTGAAAATCATCGGCAATGCCTTCGCGATTAACGATAATCCTCGTGATGTCACGGTTATCCTTAACCATAGACTCTTCCGTAATTCCCAGCGGATATTGCTTTCCTAAATCCAACTGAAATTTGGTAGCAACTGGAAATGGAGTCAAGGATTCTCGTTCAGAATCAGTCTTTTCAAAAGCGGCACGCTTCGCATCATATTCCGCTTGAATCTTTCCTCGAACTTCGTCTTCGTAAGACGACTTTTCTGAAGCAGCGTTAGACTTTGCCATTTCCTTCGCCTTTTCAGCAAATTCCTTCTTTGCTCTGAAGTTATCATCCTTCAATACCCTTTCCTCAGCGGCTTTCCGCTCTCTTTCGAGTCGTAACCTTTCTTCAGAATGATCCTTTTCCCTAGCTGCGTTTGCAAGCATCGCCTTTTCAGCTCTTCTCTCTGCAGCAGCTTTTATCCTCTCTCTATCCGCTTCCTGTTTTCTTAACGCTGCGTTGGCTGTTTTTTCATCCAAGTTTTCTTCCTCTTCTACTTTACGTTCCACCCTTTCTTTTTCAATCTCAGACATCCTCCTGATATTCTCCTCTTTCGCAGAAGCAGTTTGCCGTTCCACCTCTAATCTCCTAGCCTCTTTCTCCGCCACTTCCTCGGCCAAACGCTCCGCGTTTATTATATCCTTTTCTCGGTTTAGTTCAAGCCGCTTGGCTTCTCGCTTTAGTTCTTCATCCAGCTTTGCTATTCTAGGTTCTTGCAAAGCTTGCTGTTCTTCTATTCTCTTTTCCTGCTTTGCACGTTCTTGCAAAATCTGCTTTTCCGAATTTCTACGTGCAGCTTCCGCTCTTGCATCGGCAATTTCTCTCGTTCGTTCCAATTTACGAGCGGCCAATTCTTCATCACGGTTTTGTTGCCGTTTAGTTTGTTCAACCAGT
>JBLFWJ010000067.1:0-16511 GCA_047611425.1 Bacteroidia bacterium
CAGCAAACGATTTTTCGCACATTCCGTGGTATCTGTCAACCACTTGTTGAGGTGTGATGCCATCTTTCTTAGCACGAAGCGTAATGGCCGCACCATGCTCATCAGACCCGCACACAAATAGCACGTCTTCCTTCTTAATCCGAAGGTATTTAACGTAGATATCGGCAGGTAAATAAGCTCCGGCCAAATGCCCCAAATGAATTGGGCCATTGGCATAAGGAAGTGCCGCTGTAATTGTATGTCTTTTCGGTTTCTGAGCAGCCATAAAATTGGCGTTTTAAGTAGATTGCAGCCGCAAAGATGTCCATTTTAGAAGGATAAGCCAGCAGCGTAGATCAGATAGATTTCAGATGAAGAAAGTTATTCCTCCATTCCTTAAAAAAGGTGACAAAATTGGAATTGTCGGTACCGCTCGCAGCGTTGAAAAAGGGCAGCTAGATAACGTTACTCGACTCCTAGAAAAAGATGGTTTTGAGGTGGTTCTTTCTCCCAACATTTATGAGAAGTGGGATAGATACGCTGGAAAGGATGGCGTGAGAACAGAAAGTTTTCAAGCCATGCTTAATGATGATTCGTTGAGTGCGATTTTGTGTGCTCGAGGCGGTTACGGAACAGCCAGAATGATTGATGGCATTGATTGGACAGCCTTTCTGCAAAAACCAAAATGGATCTGTGGGTTCAGTGATGTAACGGTCATTCATAGTCACGTAAACAAACTTGGGGTGGCCACAATCCACAGCATAATGGCCACCGGTTTCCGGAATTCACCTGATGATGACCCCAACTATTTAACGCTTGTTTCCGAGTTGGTTGGAAAGCCCTTTGATTTGAAAGTCGATGCAAGTCCGCTTAATAGAACAGGTGAAGTAAGAGGAGAATTTATCGGAGGAAATTTGGCGGTACTTTCCAGCATTACAGGTTCTCCTTCAGATACAGAATGGACGGATAAAATTCTCTTTCTGGAAGATATAAACGAGTATCCGTACAACATCGACAGGATTATGCTCAACCTAAAACGGAATGGCCGTTTAAGTGGTTTGAAAGGATTGGTGGTCGGTGATATTTCCGAGAAAGAGGAGGACGATCTTCCTTTTGGAAAAACGGTTTACGAGGTTGTAGTAGAGCACGTTTCGGATTACGATTATCCTGTTGCATTCAGATTTCCAATTGGCCACGAAAAAGTAAACCTGGCCATCCGCTTTGGAGACCAGGTTCAACTTTCAGTTCATTCCGACTTCGCCCGTATTTATTATTGATCCACTTTGTAATAGTCTTTCGGGACTTCAAATAGTTCGGCAGCCAATTCCTGCTCTTCAATCTTGTCAATTACCAAGGACCCTTTTTGATTTCTCATCAAGTCACGTTCCGTAGCATGGATAGGCATTTTCCCGCCTAAATCTGGTATTTGCATGTAGTACGTTGCGAAGTTGTCTTTTCGCTTTAGCACCTTCATCAACTTTGGAAAGAAGTCAAAGTCTCCATCAGCCACCCAATATGAAATCTCTCGGTCAGCATCGGCATTCTTCACACGTATCTGTTGACAGGATCGGCCCATAATGCTCTTTTTGTTTCCAGACGTAACGGCCACTGAATTCTCAAAAGCAGGATCGTAATCTCGATTTTGCCGTTTCATAAAAAGCTGACGTTGATGACTCAGAGCCAGCAGTTCTTCTTTGGTGAGGTCGACCAATAAAGTGCTGATTACCTTGTCCAAATTCTCATCATACTCGTCTATCCGAACCTTATCTCCTTTAACGTGATAAGCGTATTTCACGACATCAGTTTGGTTACTTCGGGTGAAATAAATAGACCCCTCAAAACCTTGGCCCAAGGTGAAAATTGGAAGGGCCAATGCAATTGCGGCTAGATATATTACTCGTTTCATCAGTATTTTTTATAATGCCTGTTGGTACGTTCGATTCAACGTTTGGTTACCTAACCTTTACATTTGGAAATGGCTAATCACAATGATCTTGGAAATAAGGGCGAAGACCTCGCAGCAAACCTCTTAGAACAAAAGGGGTACGAAGTGCTTGATCGCAATTGGCGATGGGGCAGATATGAAGTGGACATTGTCGCTCAGCAAAAGGATATTCTGGTTGTTGCTGAAGTAAAAACACGACAGTCGAATTACTTCGGAGAACCAGAGGAATTTGTGTCAAGCGCTCAGCAAAAACGGTTGGTTGAATCGGCCAATGCCTACATCGAGAAACATGATTTGGATCTGGAGGTGAGGTTTGACATCATCTCAATTATCTACAATTCTCGCCAGCGAAAGGTGCATCATATCGAGGATGCATTTTATGCCCGATAGCCATCGTTGGCAATAGTATCTTCGCGGCATGGAACGCGGTAAGGACAAAAAGAAAAAGCCAGTTAGACGGCAAAAGTCAGGCGGACGTGAGAAAACCTCACCCAAGCCTTCGATTACGCCAGAAGATGGCCCAATCAGATTAAATCGATTCATTTCTAATGCAGGAGTGTGCAGTAGGAGAGAGGCCGATACGTTGATTCAGGAAGGCCGAATAAAAGTGAACGGCAAGGTGGTGAAGGAAATGGGTATGAAAGTCACCTTGGAAGACAAGGTGAGCCATGATGGAAAACCATTGAATCCGGAAACGTTCCGTTACGTGTTGCTTAACAAACCGAAAGGCTACATCACCACAACGGATGATCCGTTAGATCGAAAAACGGTGATGGATTTGGTTGCCAAGGCGTGCCGAGAACGAATCGTTCCAGTTGGCCGATTAGATCGAGAAACGCTTGGTTTATTGCTCTTAACCAATGATGGAGACATGGTTAAGAAGATGACCAACCAAGGAACCAAGATTAAGAAGATCTACCATGTTTTTCTTGACAAGAAGGTTGAGGAAGAGGACATGGATAAGATGAGGGCAGGCGTTGTTTTAGATGACGGAAAGTTCAAGGTGGATGTTGTGAACTACGTGGTTGAACAGCCGAACGAAACGGAGGTTGGTATACAGACGCACTCGAACAAGAATCAGATTATCAAAAGACTTTTTGAGCACTTCGGATACAAAGTGGTGAAGATTGACCGAGCCTTGATGGGCGGATTAACCAAGAAAGATCTTCCGAGAGGAAAATGGCGTCATCTGACAGAACGAGAAGTTGGCGCGCTTAAAATGTTGAAGTGAGTTGTCACTCAGAACGGAACATCGTGAAGAGTCTCGGTCAAAATTTGGAGTTGTCACCCCGTTCTTGAAACGGGGTCTCTCCCTTAGAATTCTTCATTATCAAAATCGTAGAGATGCCGTTTCAAGAACGGCATGACAAGCAATGATGCTACTCTTCCTTCTTGCTTAAATCTGGCAATGGCTGGCTTGGTCTTTTATCGCGACCACCACGTTTTCCAACCGATCCACCCCAAAGTCCAATTTCCCTTTTCTTGGACCTGCTACTTGGTAAGAAACTCGCAGAATTAGAAGCAAACGGTGTTGGTTCTTTCGATTTCCGATCTCGCTTTTTCTTTTGCATGGCGAACATGGTAGTTTTACCCGTTCGAACCTTTCTAGGTTTTTTCACGGCAAACTGAGCTTCCGTGTTCACCTTTCCTCGCTTTTTACGCTTGTATGCAAATTCATCCTTCGATTTGAATGGGTTGATTTTCGTTCTCTTTCTAGAGAATTCATTCATGTCTTTATAGCGGCTACGTTTGCTGCCCGTCATTGCAAATTGGTTGCTCACTTTAATCGTTCCATGCTTGAGTCTAGTACTCTTAAACGCCATGGAATTAGAAGAACCTCTACTAATCTTCGAAGAACGAAAGCCCATAACACGCGAGTTGCCACGACTCACTTTCGAGGATTTAAATGCCATAGAGTTCGAGCTACCTCTGCTTATCCGAGACGATTTGAAAGCTATCGATTTACCCGAGCCCGATCCATTTGTCTTATACGTTTTGAAGGCCATGTTCTTTCCCGAACCACCACGGTTGACCTTAGTGGTTTTGAATCCCATCGCGCTTCCTGACTTGGATTGATGTGGGGACTGTACAAAATGATCTCCCATTTTGGAAGAATTACCACCCTTGCTTTTCATCGAAAAGAAACTACCCGAGCCAGAGCGACTTTTGAACGGTTTGCTTTTGAAAAAACTGGAGCGCCCTTTTTTTCGTTTTCCGCTGTGGCGGAATGACATGTTCTTGTACTTACCAACAGACGGTTTGGTAAACCCCATGTTCGGGCACGACATGTCCTGAGCTAGGCCGCCAAACGATCCACCTAGGATTAACAAGGTGGACAAGAGATATGTAAATAACCTGATTATCAAGGTTAAAACGCCATTTGACTATGATCGTACATAATTGGTCTAAACCCAAAGGTACCACACCTGTATATTGGTTAAATTAGAGGAAGGTTTCACTAAGTGGAAATAATGGATCACATTGGTTTAGGGTTCAGCTTTTGACCAATGTCTTAACTGCCATTAATTCAAACCATTAAGATGGTCTTGAATGGAAACTTGATTTGAATAATAATACTGTTTATCAAACTGGGCAAACTCTGGGTTTGCCAAAAACAAACAGTTCTGTCGTTCTACCAGTTCCTTGTTAAGGACCTCGAAAACGGAGTCCAAATAGGCAGTTCTTGAAATAGAGGTTAGGTAAGTGGTGTAGTGCGTTTCAAAGCTATTTGCATCCTCACCCTTTAATGTCATTTGACCCAATAAATAGCGATCATCTTTTTCCATTATGGCTGCTTTCCTATAGCGCCCTGGTTTTGGTACTGGGTACCAAGAAGGATTATCGGCATTAGAATACCCAATTACCTGAAACTCTCTTGCAATCGGCTCAAGTAATAAATCTTGCGGATTAAAATAGTAGTACATATTTCTAAACTCCAATCCGTGATAGCCGCTGGTCAAGTCAATAACAGCCGCAAGCTGTGCTAGTTTAGGTACCGAGTATAGTTCACCTGCTTTGATTAGGCCTGCGTTATAATCAATAAGCTTTTCATTCAGAAGTCTAATCTGTTTATCATAGAGGGAAGCCAACAGTGAATTTTCATCGTAAAGCCCCTCTAGTGACGCCTGATTTTGTTGGGTTTCTGGGTTGACGTGATTTAGCACACGAACAATTAGTCCAGGTTTATATCCAAGGTCAACCAGCATGTCAACAGTTGGTTGTTCTTGATAGAAATAGATACCCACCCGTTCGTTGATATTAAGATTAACGTATCCAGTTCTGAGCGGTGCTAATCCTGCGTCCGCCAAAAGTTCATGAACAAACCATTCATGAAGTCCTCCAAGCCTCACTTTAGGATTATAGAAATTAACGGACCTGATGGACTTAATAACTGAGCTGTGAGATTTAACTCTTAAGGAAAAACGCTTAGAGTCAAAATGATCCTTAAGCCCTCCGGTCATTTTAATTTTCAAGTCTTGTAATTCAATGCCATTGTCACCAAGTAATTTTGATTTGCTGTATTTCATGTCTGGTACCAAAACCGACTTTGAACCATTCCAATATGGATTTTCACTGCCAACTAAAAAATGCAGCATTCTTTGATTTGTATGTTTTGAACTGAGCAATTCATCACAAATTCGCAACCACCGGCTTTCAACTTTCTCTTTGGTTCGGATTTTAAGTTGTGGACATTTACAGTTGTCCAAACCCACCTTATTTTTCTCCTCTTTGGAGAGCGAGCTATAGAGGGAATTGCCAATTGATTGCTCATTCCACGTGTCTGTTACTATGTTGTTCAATACATAGGTGCCATAGCCAAACAACATTAGAATTAATGCAGTGTTACCCAATATTTTTAACAGACTCCTATTCATCTCGCTCAATCAGCTTCGCCAATTCAATTTTTGAATCAAGTCTTAAGGAAGGACTAAAGTTGACATATTCATTCTGAAACAACAAAACGCTCGCTCTAAATTGATTGGAATCAATTTGTCTTGTGCTTCCGGAGACCATTGCTTTTCGAATTGAATCTGGATTAGAAGTAATTACAACCGAAGGAATGCCGAAAATCGGTTTCTTAACGTAAGCAATTACGTCACGGTGATTGTTGGAGAAGATGTTTTTATGTAACATCGCATTGGTTTCGTCTTTTGCAGCAATTGCATTGTAATTCGAGTCCAATAAACAATTTTGTACCAGGACTTTAGATTTTTCGCCTAAACTCAATGCTTTGTCCTCAAAGCCAGAATATTTACAATTCAATACATACCCGTAGCTGCCGCTAAGGTCTAGACCGTCTCCATTTTTATCTATGGATGAAGGAGCGAATTCACAATTTGAAACCTTTGCTATGCAAAAATCCAAATCAACTTGGTCCGCTCGGTTATTTAAGAATTTGGTGCTATCAAGCTCGACCCTACCATATTTAACGTTAAGCCCATCATCTCCATTACTCTCAGTGAAAATAGAATTTCGAATAATTACGTCAGCCCCAAAAATGGCAAATTGGCCAGTGAACGAAAGGCCGTGAAACGTACTGAAACTACCACCACTAACTTGCAAATGATTCAACTTTACAACTGTACCTGTATCCGAAGCCACAATTGCGAAGCAGCCGTACGGATATCCTTCTGTGGCCTGCTTAATTATTACAGGATGCTCTTTCGATCCTAGTGCTTCAAGGTTACCTCTCACCAAAACATTCACCCCAGAATCCATTGCCAGCGTTACCCCTGGGGTCAAAATCAAGTCAACATTCTCATCAAAAATGATGTCCGATGAAATGCGATAGGAGCCCGGCTGAATCGTGATTACGTTATCAACCATACTGTGACGTATTCCATTCAGTTGAGGCTTGCGAATGGCTTCTTTATTTGTAGAGCTTTCAGAACTACCGATTACGCGGTTATCTGCGACACTTGCAACTGGGTTGACGCATGCCACTTCTGCATTTTGTTTTCTTGAGTGTTTGAAAATTCGTCCAGCCCTTCTATCGTTGGCGTTAACCTTACCAATAGAATCTTTTAGGTTTAGAAGGTTGTTGGAAAGAGCTAAGGTCGTGCCTTTAGCGTGATTTGAAACTTGCTTAATCAACCAATGGTTGATTGAGTATGATTTTTCCAGCGTATCGCATTCTGAAACTCGACATTGAAAGATTGGATAAAATTTTCCTCGAGAAAAATCATAAATCAGATTAAGCTTTCTTTTTGGATTAAAGCCTAGCGAATCAGCTAAGTTACAAGTTGCCAAAAACTTATTTAGATAAAGACCGTCAAATGATTTAAGAACTGAAGCGGGTTCATCACTTTCTAGGGCCCTCCATAAGTTTCGGTACTGCATTAGTCCCTCACTGAGATAGGGCCATTTAGTCTTAATTTGAATCAGATTTGACCAACTTGAATCCTGCAGAAGACGTGTTTGTTGGTTTAGGCCATCACTTGTAACAACAGGATCAGAATCCTCAATTATTGTAAAGTTGGTTATGCCATAGTCCCGTTCTAGCATCTCCTTTTCCACCTTTTCGTTCAAGTAGAAATGACCGCGAGGAACTCCGTTAAATGCTACTAAATATGGAATGCTTGAACTAGTTATGAGATTTTTTGATTTGGCAACTGCATTTATTGAGGCCATTTCAGTACTGAAATCATAACCACTCAGCACTTTAATCCTTCTTACATGATTGATTCTTGGATGAGCATCGTAAAATTTTAAGTCAAAGGAAAAGTAACCATCTGGTAAATTTTCACTCTCAAATCTTCGTGCCTTCACCTTTACATCGAGTTCTACACCTTCCATAGTTGCCTTTACTTTGAGCCACTTCTTTTTAATGGTAGAGTAGTTGACTGACTGATTTAAGAATGCCAGATCAGCCTCGTCAATTTTAATGTCAACCACATCCAAGCGGTCAATTGGGTTTCTAATCAAGAAGTATAAGTCACTGCCATTTTTCGCAGACCCCACGGCATCGAATATTCGATTCTTGAAATATGATATTTCGGAATTATAATTAAGAGCTACAAGACTCGAAAAAATCAATATTAGGATGGCAACGCTAGCCCTATTGTATCGGCTTCCCATATGCTGAGAGAAAAAACAGTTATTTAAAATGTTGTGTCCGGAGCGCTCCGCTTGTTGGCAAACTTAGCACATTAACTTAAGGTGCATCTTCATTTGGTCTTTTGAACTGAGAGAGCTACCTGGACCTTAGTTGAGTTTTGTCAAGTTCATTTTGATTGTCGAATTAGTAAGGTGGGAGGACCGAAGCGTCAAATGACCAGTTGTTGATCAACAAAGTAGACGTGGAGTGTGTAAGACTTTGATCATCAAGGTTAAAACGCCATTTGACTATGATCGTACATAATTGGTCTAAAAACCAAAGGTACGACACCTGTATATTGGTTAAATTAGTGGAAGGTTTCACTGAGGGGAAATGAAAGAGGCAATATTCAATCAAATCAGGATTTTGATAGCAACGGCAGTGCTTGTGCTATTTACAATTGGTGCGTTCTGCCAAACGATTGACTCGTTGGTGGTTATTCCAGAATATCCAACTACATCGGATGAGGTATCGGTTCACATTTATGGCTGGCTGTGGTCTTCGGATGTTTTCATAGCTGACATAGATATTTTTCAGGGTAGCTATTCTTTTGTCCTCGATATTGATTATCAAGCCGGAGGAATCGGTCTACCAGTTCTAGTGCCTTTTGACACCATTGTAAATTTCGGAATGTTGTCTGTTTATTCTGATTGGAATATTACGGTGAACACGTTTCTCGGTGCCACGCAACAGGAAACACATTCTACTCAGTTTGCGGTTACCAACCCGACTGGAATTGGACCGATTGCGAAATTTGATGAAATAAGCAACTACCCGAATCCATTCGTGGAAGAGACAACCTTCAGGTTCAACTTAAATCGAATTGAACAGGTTGAATTGGTTGTTTACGACATTCTCGGTAAAGAAAAAGCCGTGGTAATTTCCAGACAGCTTCCTCCGGGCGAGTATCATATTCCGCTAGATACAAGAAAGCTCACCCCTGGAAAGTATTTCTACCAGTTAAAAATTGGAGGAAAATTGCTTACAAAGCAGATCTACCGTTCCGCAGGTTGATTCGTGATTTCGGCCCGATGCGGCTATCTCTCCCTCTTTTTGTAATTCTGATTTTCGTTGGTTGTAAAACTCCCGAGGGTGTAACCGCACCCGTAAAGAAATTGATTCAGTTTGTCCAGCGTCCAGCATCACAAAGTTTAGGCCTTGGCTCAGGTTCTTTTGAATAAGAATCTTAAACGAAAAGCCATGAAGAAGCTAGTAATACTTGGGGCAGGTACCACTGGAACCATGATGGCGAATCACCTTGCCAGTAAACTTCCCAAAAAAGAGTGGGAGATGATTATTGCGGATCAGGAGAAGAAGCACTACTACCAGCCGGGTTTTCTTTTTGTCCCATTTGGGATTTATGAGCCGAAGGACGTTGTAAAACCGACTTCTGATTTTCTGCCATCAGCCGGAAAACTAGTAAACGAAAGGATTAATAAGGTAGTACCGGAATTGAATCAAGTTGAATTGGAGAATGGAGAAAAACTGGACTACGATTTACTGATTATTGCAACTGGTTCTAGAATATGCCCAGACGAAATTGAAGGCATGGTCTGCGATCAGTGGCACAAGGAGATTTTCGATTTCTACACATACGAGGGCTCTTGTGCGTTGGGTGAGAAGTTCAAAACTTGGGAAGGTGGTAAGCTGGTAGTTCATATTGCCGAAATGCCGATAAAGTGCCCGGTGGCACCATTGGAGTTCGCCTTTTTGGCTGATGCCTTTTTTGAAGAGAGAGGCATTAGAGATAAAGTAGATATCACTTTCGTAACGCCACTTGGAGGTGCATTCACCAAGCCAAGGGCATCCAAAAAGTTGGGCTACTTACTAGAAGAGAAGAAGATAAAAGTTGTGACGGATTTTGTGATTGAGCGCGTGGATGGCGAACAGCGGAGGATGTATGATTACGGTGGTCAGGAGGTCGAATATGATCTCCTGGTTACTGTGCCAACAAACATGGGCGACCCAATGGTTGAGCGCTCCGGGTTCGGAGATGACTTGAACTTCATCCCGACAGATAAGTGTACGCTGCAAAGCAAGATGGCCGAGAACATTTTTGTAATCGGTGACGCGACCAATTTACCAGCATCCAAAGCGGGTTCTGTGGCGCACTTTGAAGCAGAGATTATGGTAGAGAATATCATGCACTATATCGAAGGCAAACCAATGATATTCGAGTTTGATGGCCGCTCAAATTGCTTCATTGAAACTGGGCATGGAAAAGCTCTGCTCATCGACTTCAACTACACACATCAGCCTGTAGAGGGATCATTCCCGATAGGAGATTTGGGTCCACTCAAACTATTATTTGACAGACTCCAATATCTCGGATCAAAAGAACGTGTGGTGGATGTGCTTCTCCTTCTCTACAATTGGAAATACTATGGGTTTGACAAGGATGAATCGGGCGATTCCGTCTCTGATTCCGACACAACACTTATCGTTTCAAAGCACAGTAGGCCTGTAAAGCCCGGCTATGTCAAACTTCAATTCAATAATAGAAGTGGAACATTTTCTTCTAAGTATTCCGACTCGAACAACTTGTTGCTCATCAACAAATAAACCCAGATAATTTCCCGTATTGATTCCCTAGAACGAGGCATCCGTGTAGCGTTGGCGTGATTTAGAAGATCATGACGGTTGCCACTCATATTAATTCGTTCAATGAGCTTTTCAGTCACACCTCATGATGCTCCAACTCACAACCACATTCATGACAGTGATTGGCCTCTTCAAGATGATCTGTTTGGCTACAACGGCTGCAAATGGTCATGCGTTTTTTTGCTGACATCGCCATTTCGGCTCCAATGATTCCGGTAGGTACTGCAATGATTGAATAGCCGAGGATCATTACGATTGCTGCAACAAACTGGCCGAGGGCGGTTGCCGGAGAAATATCCCCATATCCAACGGTTGTAAGTGTTACGATTGCCCAATAAATACTTCGTGGTATCGAGTTGAACCCGTTCTCGCCTCCTTCAATCATGTACATGATGGTACCAAGCATGGTTGCAAGAATGACCACTGCACCCAGGAATATCACAATTTTTTCCTTTGAGGCCTTCATGGAGTCGACCAGCACTTGAGCACTTCGGAGGTATCGCACCAACTTCAATATTCTGAAGACCCGAAGTAGCCTGAATATTCTCAGGATGAGCAAATATTGCGAACCAACCAAGATCAGGCTCAAATAGGTTGGGATGATGGATAGCAGGTCAATGATTCCGAAAAAGCTTAAGGCATAGTCTTTCGACTTGTTTGCTACCCAGAGCCTCATAAGGTATTCCAGACTAAATAGAATAGTAAAGACCCATTCAGCGATGTAAAAGGATTGTTGGTAAGTGCCACGAATCTCTTTTACACTCTCCAATAAAACAATGGCAACACTGGCCAAAATGGCATAGAGTAAGATGACATCGAACCCTTTACCCCAACGTGTTTCGGTGCCAAAAATCACCTCCTCAATAATCCACTTTAAGTATTTTTTTTTGAAGATATGAGAGCCCTGACGATCTTCAACGATTCGTTTTTTAAGCTCAATACTGATATGGTTTTTAGAATTGTCGGACATTGCCTTTGGCGATGAGAACAAATGTAATCTTCAAGAATTCAGGGCAACATGATTTAAAGTTCAAGATTTCTGTAGCTGGTTTAATGAACGAACTTGTCGATGATTATTAGATTTGATTCGAGACACCGTACTATGAGACAAACGATTTTGATTATTCTGATTTTGCTTACAGGCAAAGTCACTCTAGCACAAGAAGTTGATACCACGATAACGTTGACAAACACCGTTTTGGAGGTGCGCGTGGTAGCCGACAGCCTTCGAATCCCTTGGGATATGGTTTGGGGGCCTGATGGCAGAATTTGGTTTACAGAACGGAAGGGAACCGTGAAACGACTCGACCTTGAAACGGGAGTTGTTGACTCGATTTATCACATCAATGATGTTTTCACATCCACCGAAAACTCTGGCCTGCATGCCATGACGCTTCATCCAAATTTCCCAATGCCAGCGCACGTGTTTGTTCATTACACCTATGGATTGTACAGCAGTCGGGTTGAGCGATACACGTACGATGTGAGTACCAACACCCTGATAGAACCGACTGTAATCATCCCGTTTTTGAATGGAAATTCCTCACATAACGGATCAAGAATGCAGTGGGATGCAGATGGAAAGTTGCTATTCTCGATTGGGGATGCGTACGTGTATCTGGCTTTTCCGCAGAATGTTTCTCATAATAATGGAAAAGTTTTAAGGATGAATCCTGATGGATCTGCACCATCAGATAACCCGATTAGTGGCAGTTTAGTCTGGTCGTGGGGTCACCGAAACCCTCAGGGAATGGTGCTGGCAAATAATGGTAAGCTGTACCTATCGGAACATGGGCCCGACACAGATGACGAGTTGAATCTAGTTGAACCTGGCAGGAATTACGGTTGGCCGTACGTTCGTGGTTTTTGTGATCCTGAAACAACCTATTTCGATTCAATCAGCGAGGTGCAATTTTGCATGGATTCGAACGTTGTTGAGCCACTCAAAGTTTGGACACCCACTCAGGCTCCGTGTGGGTTAGAGTATTATGACCACCCTTCAATTCCAGAATGGAATAATTCACTTTTGCTGTGCTTTTTGAAAGTAAGGAGGATGAAGTCTCTTAAGTTGGATCCAACCGGTGAATCGGTTGTTGAGGAAAATGACCTGTTGAATCAATATTACGGCAGGCTTCGAGATGTTTTGATGGCACCTGACGGACGTGTATTTATCTGTACATCCAACAACGACCAGGGGCCTGTGGACTATTTTTGGGATAAGATTTTAGAGTTGAAAAACGCTGATTTTTTGGTTGAAAGATTGGAAGTAGAGTTTACTGAGGATCAAGTTGTGGTATTCCCAAATCCAAGTTCAGGGAGTGTATTTGTTCAACTTCCAAATCACTTGAAATCCATTCAATACCAGCTCCTTGATATAAGTGGCAAGGTTGTACGTTCAGCAAATCCGAATTTGGAGTTTGGTGGGTTCGAGATTAAGCGATCCAGTTTACCTGCAGGGGTGTACACCTTGCGTATCGGAACTAGAAACGGAATGGTGGTTAAGCGAGTGATTTTCTCCTGACCTTAGCCAATCACAGAGCAACTGTAGCGACTTCTAAAATCGAAATGGCATCAACCCTGCTTGCGCCAAAAGTATGGTGTGAAGATGATTAGAACGGTAAATAGTTCAAGCCGTCCGATCAGCATCATTGCAGCGAGAAACCATTTTCCTACAGAAGGTATTTGCGCAAAGTTGTGCATCGGGCCAACGTTTCCGATGCCAGGACCAATGTTTCCTAAGCTTGTTGCCACAGAACCAAGTGCCGTATCAAAATCGAGCCCTATCGCTGCCATAACGAAGGAACCAACTGCAAATATTGTGATGTAAATCATAATGAACGCAATGACATTATTCGTAATCTTTGGTTCAATAGCACGCTTATTTAGCCGAACTGGAATCATGGCGGCAGGGTGTAATTGGCGCTTCAATTCCAGTAAACTGTTCTTAAGTAAAACAATGTGACGAACGACTTTTATTCCACCTGCGGTAGAACCTGCCGAACCTCCGATAAACATCAGCACGAAGAAAACCATGGTGAGAAAGGGCGTCCAACTGGTGTAGTCTGCTGATACAAAACCGGTGGAGGTAATTATTGAAACGACCTGAAAGACGGAGTCTCTGAATGACTGTTCTAGCCCGATGCTGGTTACGCTTGCAACAACTATCGTTGATATGATTGATACGACCAAGGTGAGTCCGAAATAGTATCTAAATTCTTCATTCTTGAACGGCTCTAATGGGTTCTTAATAAATCCGAAGTAGTGCACGGTAAAGTTGGTGCCGGCCAAGAACATGAATGCGATGACTATATATTGAATCAATGGCTTATCACCATAAAACGCCATGCTTTCGTTATGGGTGGAAAAGCCGCCAGTAGCCATTGTGGTTAAAGCATGATTGACCGAATCGAACCAATCCATTCCGGCCAATTTCAGAACAATCATTTCCACGAATGTTAGTCCTACATAAATGAACCAAAGTCGCTTGGCAGTATCTGCAATTCGCGGTCTTAATTTGTCCGTTTTGATGCCCGGTGATTCGGCAGTGAACAACTGCATTCCGCCAATACCGAGTACAGGTAAAATGGCAACCGCAAGCACGATAATGCCCATGCCGCCAATCCATTGTGTGAGGCTTCGCCAAAGCAGAATGTCCTTTGGTACCAGCGTTAAATCCGTAATTACAGAGGCACCGGTAGTGGTATATCCGGAAAGTGTTTCGAAGAATGCATCGGTAAAATTAATCACCGTCCCGCTCATTATGTAGGGGAGCGACCCCGAAAGTGACATCACCAACCAACCAAGTGTTACAATCAGGTAACCTTCCCGCTTTTTAATGCTTGGTTTTGTTTCTGTTCTAGTGAGCACCCATACCATCAAACCAACACCAATTGTTCCGAAAGCTGAGAACATGATTGGGATGATATCATCCGGATTGTAATAGAATGATGCCGGAAGGCAGAGTGTCATGAAAGCACCATTGAACATGAGCAACAGCCCAAGAACATGTGCAATCATGCGAAAATTGATGATCATTGAAAGAAGCTTTCGACCCTATGAATGCATTCCGGTTTGCTCAGAACTACTACGTGATCTCCTGAATCAAAAACGAAATCACCGTTTACTGTCATGCCAATGCCGTCACGAATAACGCCTCCCACAATCGCTCCTTTCGGAAAGTTCAATCCTTTGAGTGACTTGCCGATCAACTGCGCTTTTTCGCCCACTTCAAACTCAACGATCTCGGCATCTACGCCATGTAAGCTGGTTAATGAAACCACTTCGCCCTTACGAAGATGACGGAAGATAAAGTTAGCCGCAATCAACTTTTTGTTGATCATAGTATCAACCCCAATGTTCTGAGAAAGATGGATGTAATCCATGTTCTCAACCATGGCGATGGTTTTCTTTACTCCATGATTCTTAGCCACCAAGCAAGAAATAATGTTCGTTTCGGAGTTGTTGGTAACGGCCACAAAGGCGTCCATTTGCTCAATGCCTTCATCCTCCAAGAGTTCCACATCTCGTCCATCAGAATGAATCACTAACGTATTTGGAAGAAGATCTGATAACTCGAACGCACGTTTTTCATCCTCCTCAATCAACTTCACGTTATATCGAAGACTAAGCTTTCTTGCCGTGTGATAACCAACCTTGTTTCCACCCAAAATCATCACATTTTTAATTCTCTTACGCTTCTTCCCAGAAAGGCTAAGAACCGTATCCATCCCCTGTGGCTGTGTGATAAAGTAAACGTGATCACCCACTCGGAATGTGAGTTCTCCTCTTGGAATCAGCGTTTCATTATCCCGTAAAATGGCAACTGTCAAAAAGTTTTTATCTGGGTTGAGATGAGCGGCATCAGCGATGGTCATGCCTGCCAACGGGCTACAATCTTCAATGGCAATTCCGGCTAGGCTCAATTTACCTTGATCAAAATCGAATGAATCAGTAAACGCTACTTCCTTCAGCAAACGCTTAATCTCGCGACCCGCCAAGGTTTCTGGGTTGATGAGCTCGTCAATACCCAAACTCATTAAATCTTCCTTTTCTTTTTTGAGAAGATATTCTACGTTCTGTACTCGACACACTGTTTGCTTGGCCCCAAGATTCTTGGCAATGATGCACATGGCAACATTAGCCTCCTCAGAGCTAGTTACCGCAATAACCAGATCCGCTTTAGGCGCACCGGCATGTTCTAAGATGCTGTAACTGATGCAGTTTCCTTGATGGGTGGCAATGTCTAGATGGTCAGAAGCATAAGCCAACAATTCCTTGCTCCTGTCGATCAAGGCAATGTCGTGATGTTCTTCTGTCAGGAGTTTAGCGAGGTGGAAACCTACGTCTCCAGCTCCTGCAATTATGATTCTCATCGTATAGGGTCAGTGCACAAAGGTCTGCATTCGGTTATTCTGCCGCAAGTAGTTCCTCGGTCATCTCTAAATTGTGAAACACATTGGAAACATCGTCATCCTCTTCCAACAATTCTATGAGGTGAAGTGCTTGTTTCGCATCGGAAATTGGTAGGGAAATGGTCTCGTGCGGAATACGTTGAAGCTCTGCACTTTCCGGTTCAATTTCCAATTCCTCCAGCTTCTTCATCATGTTGCCAAAGTCTTCGAAAGCGGTTGTTACCATGAACAGTCCGTCTTCCAATTCTACTTCTTCGGCACCACCATCAATCATCTCCAAAGTAAAATCATCCTCGTCTCGTTCGCCTTGAGGAATGATAAAAAGCCCTTTCCGTTCGAAGAGAAATCCGAGTGACCCGTTGGTGCCCAAACTGCCACCTCGCTTTGTGAAAACAGAACGAACCGAAGCTATTGTTCTATTCAAGTTGTCGGTTGTACACTCTACAAAAACGGCAATACCGTATGGAGCATAGCCTTC
>JBLFWJ010000068.1:0-16342 GCA_047611425.1 Bacteroidia bacterium
GTATCCGAATGGAAATAGGCTCCATGCTTTCTGCAAACGGAGGATATCTGACCGAGATCGGTCAAATTGCCAATCTCATTATTACCATGCATCAAACTGACCAACGTTTTTTTGTCATTGGCTGCCAACAACTCTTCCAAATGATCCACGTTGATATGGCCATTCTCGGTAATATTTACCAAGTTTAATTCTACTCCGCCTTCCGCCTCACTTTCAGCAGTGTGCAGCACTGCATGATGCTCGAGTGCACTTGTGATAATTCGGGTCACTCCAAGATCCCGAACTGCACAGCAAATGGCCATGTTATCAGCTTCGGTTCCACCTGAAGTGAAAAATATTTCGGCTGGAGATGCATTCAATGTATCGGCTACTTGACGCCTAGAAGTTTCAATCCTCGCCTTGGCTTTACGGCCAAAACCATGTGAACTTGACGGATTGCCATAACAATCGCGTAGCACTTCTGTCATTGCCTCAATCACCTCAGGATCTATCTGAGTGGTAGCGGCATTATCAAGGTAAACACTTTTCATTTCGCTCGGTCATATTCCAATTTGCAGGTGCAAAGGTCAATAATTCTTTAGAAATCAAAAAAGGTCATCGGATGATTACATCTCGCGCATCAATTCCTTGATGTCGTCTATGATCTTTTGAGCCAAGTTATCGGCAGTACTACTATTCTGGCTTTCACTATAAATGCGGATGATAGGTTCGGTATTCGACTTCCTCAAATGCACCCATTCTTTGTCAAACTCAATCTTGACTCCATCAATTGTATTGATGGGTTGGTTGGAATATTTCTGCTCCATTTTGGTCAGAATTCCATCAACATCTGTCTCGGGTGTTAATGAAATTTTGTTTTTGCTGATGTGGTAATTCGGATACGATGCACGAAGCATTGAAACCGTTTTTCCAGACTTGGCTAATTGAGTCAAGAACATGGCGATTCCTACTAGTGCATCTCTGCCGTAATGAAGTTCAGGAAGAATGACTCCCCCATTTCCTTCACCCCCGATAACGGCTCCCGAATCTTTCATCATTTCAACCACGTTCACCTCTCCAACTGCAGAAGCAGAATACGTTTGACCATGTCCCTCCGTCACATCTCTTAACGCCCGCGTTGATGACAGATTTGAAACTGTTGCCCCTTTTCTATAGGATAGAACATGATCAGCTGCTGCAACCAACGTGTATTCTTCACCGAACATCTCGCCATCCTCGCAAACCATGCAAAGTCGATCTACATCAGGATCTACAACAAACCCAACATCCGCCCCTGACTTCTTAATGTGTTCAGATATTTCGGTCAAGTTCTCTGGCAGTGGTTCTGGATTATGAGGAAATTCCCCGTTTGGCTCACAGAACAATTTGGTGATTTGTGTTACACCAAGATCTTTCAGAAGTCTTGGTAAAACAATACCACCAGTGCTATTCACACAATCGAGAACCACATGTGGATCAAGCTTTTTAATTGCCTCCACATCAACCATATCCAATTCAAGAATCTTGTCAATGTGCATTTGAATGTGATCATTTGGCTCAATCTCTTTTCCAAGAGAATCCACGTCAGCGAAATCAAATGCCTCTGCTTCAGCAAGTCTTAGGATTTCCTCCCCTTCTACCCCATTCAAAAATTCACCTTTTTCATTTAGCAATTTGAGCGCATTCCACTGCTTTGGGTTATGACTAGCAGTGAGGATTATTCCGCCATCAGCTTTCTCAAATGTCACGGCCATTTCAACAGTTGGGGTGGTTGATAACCCAGTATCCATCACATCAATTCCAAGACCAATCAACGTTCCATTAACGAGCTGATTTACCATGCTTCCAGAGATACGCGCGTCTCTTCCAACCACAACAAATGGTCGCTTCTTTCCGCTCTTTTCTTTGATGAAGGTTCCGTAAGCCGCGGCATACTTCACAACATCTAACGGGCTAAGTCCTTCACCCACTTTTCCTCCAATGGTTCCTCGTATTCCTGAGATTGATCTAATTAGTGTCATACCCTATTTTAAAATGCGTACAAAGGTAGCTGTTAACGAACCTTAACGCTTTTCAAAAACGCATACTAAACCAAGGTAAACCGCGTATTTTTGCACAATCCTTGTTGACAATATCATAGGCCTTCAACAAGCGATTTGCAGATATTTTACGTACCCTTAGCAAAAGGAGTAAGACATGGATGAAGGGCTGGATGCCAACGGGTTTAACAAGTGTTTACAGCGTTTTGAGCAAATGCTCACACTTGATACCGAGTATTATTTTGATGTTGATGATTTAGAGGATTTGGTTGAGCATTTTATGATCATGGCCGAATTTGACAAGGCTGATCGTGCAATTGAATTGGCTAAGCATCAGCATCCTGGTTACGCTTCATTCGATAAAAAACAAGCCGAATTACTTACACTGAGTGGACAGTTTGATAGAGCGATTAAGCTCCTTTCAAAACTGGAAAACTTGGACCCGAATAACCCGGAAATTCAGGTTTCGATGGGTACGGCTTTGAGCCGAAAAGGCGATCACACCAAAGCACTTGAGTACTTATTAACTGCATTGAAGAAAACTTCGGATCCAACCGAAGTTCGAATGATGATCGCTTTTGAATACTTGAGTTTATCTCAAGCCGACAAAGGTTTGGAGCAATTGAAGATTGCGTTGGAAGACAATCCAATGCGAAGTGCCTTGGTGAACGAAACCGCCTTTTTCTTCGATCGTATGGAGGCACCAGATGAAGCCATTAAGTTCTTTACAGATCATTCTGACAAGCATCCTTATTGCATTTCTGCATGGTTCAATTTGGGCATGTTTCAAATGCGAATCAATGAGTATGAAAATGCAATTGTGTCCCTTGGGTACTGTAATGCAATTGATCCTGAGGATCATCTAACTGCGGAACATTTGGCCAACAGCTACTTGCAATTAGACAACATCCCAAAGGCCAAAGAGTACTTTTTGGAGGCTATTGAACTAGAGCCAGAATACGAAGACAGCTTACTCGGTTTGAGTGAATGCTACGAGTTGGAAGAGGATTTCGAGAATTGTGAGAAGACCTGTAAAAAGGTACTTGAGCTGGATCCAGAAAACTCCGATGCTTGGTATAGACTGGGATCGGTAAAGTTCCGTCAGGAAAAATTTGTCGAGAGTGTAGATCTTCTTAAGCGTTCAATCGAATGTGACCCAGATATGCCATCCGCATGGGCATTATTAGGTGAAAATTTGATGATTCTAGAACAAGTTGACGAAGCATTGGCAGCATACGACAAGGCTGTTGAGATCGACCCACAAGACTTTCAAGTGTGGTTGACCAAAGCTATTTCAACGTTTCACAGATTACAAGAAGACGAAGGAATTGCCGTGATGATGGAGGGAATTAAACACATTCCTGATTCACCTGAATTGAATTTTGGTATGTCTGCACTGATGTTAATCAGTGGAAGAGAGCAGGAAGGACTCACATATTTGCAACGCGGTTTGGACCTAGATCGAGAAAAGCATATTCTTCTCTTTCAAGTTTTCCCAGAAGCCGCTTACAACCCTCAGGTTGTAGACCTTATTGATAGTTGAAAAACAACCGCTAATTTCGCTGGCTACCAGCCTCCAATGAATTTTACATTAAGTCATATTCCTGAGCGCACCGCACGCCCACGTACATCAGGTGTAACAATGGTTATGGACAAAGGATTGTCCATCCGCGGAGCTGAAGATCTTATCTCTTCAGCAGATTATTTGGTCGACATTGTCAAACTTGGATTTGGCACTGCATACCTTACTAAGAACCTAAAAGAGAAGATTGATCTGTACCACAGTGCAGGCATTAAAGTTTACCTCGGTGGAACACTGTTTGAGGCATTCTTAATCAGAGGTCAAGAAGAAGATTATTTCCGATTGATGGACAAACTCGGTCTGCAAATGGCTGAGGTTTCTGATGGATCCATCGAATTGCCACATGACCGTAAATGTGAGCTGATCACACGTATGTCTAAGAACTGGACAATCATGTCAGAAGTTGGTTCGAAAGAAGCGGGAATCATCATTCATCCGAACAAGTGGAAGAGTATGATGGCGGCTGAATTAGAGGCTGGATCTTGGAAAGTGATCGCGGAGGCGAGGGAAAGTGGAAACGTTGGAATTTACAGACCAAACGGATCGGCTCACGAGGCTTTAGTTGGGAAGATTTTGGATAAAGTTCCTGCTGATAGCATTCTTTGGGAGGCACCGATTAAAGCACAACAAGTTTGGTTCATCGAGTTACTCGGGCCAAACGTCAATCTTGGAAATATCTCTCCGACAGATATTATCCCACTAGAAACACTCCGACTAGGATTGAGAGGAGACACGTTCTTCAATTATCTTCCTAATGGGCAAGAATTAAAGCCAACCGTCAAATCATAATGAATTCCATTACCGTTAAGGAACTCAAGGCGAAACTAGACGCCAACGAGCCATTGCAATTGATTGATATCCGCGAAACTTGGGAATTAGAAGTAGCCGAAATTGGAGCAATTCACATTCCAATGGGCGAAATTCTAGAACGTAGTAATGAGCTTAGAACGGATGTCCCGTGCGTCATTCATTGTAGAACTGGATCAAGATCAGGCAAGATCATCAAGGTTTTGGAAATGCACAAAGGCATGACCAACCTTTATAATCTCGAAGGTGGGATCATTGCTTGGGCCCAAGAGATCGACTCGACTTTAGAACAGTATTAATGAGCGAAACCTCCAAGGAACCTCGATCAGGAATCGGGCATTTCTTCCTATTTCTAAAAGGATTGGCCATGGGAGCCGCAGACTTGGTACCAGGCGTTTCAGGTGGCACAGTCGCATTCATCACAGGAATTTATGAGGAGTTGATCCACACTATAAAATCCGTTGATCTTTCCGTATTCAAATCACTTTTCAAGGATGGAATTGCAAGTACTTGGAAAAAGCTGAATGGAACCTTTTTAGCCGTTCTATTTTCAGGAATATTTGTAAGTCTAGCCTCGTTATCGAAAGGAATAGCCTTCTTACTCGAAACGTATCCTCTGCAACTTTGGGGCTTCTTTTTCGGCTTAATCGTGGCTTCTTCAATCATTATCAGCAAGTTCATTAAGACTTGGGACCTGAGAGCAATCTCCATGCTTGTAGGCGGAACTGCAATCGCATACTTCGTTACGATTATGGCGCCTTCTCAAATTCCTGATGGACACGTTTATACATTCTTGGCGGGGTCAGTGGCCATTTGCGCAATGATTCTTCCTGGAGTATCCGGTAGTTTTTTATTGGTGATGTTGGGTGCGTATGAGAAGATTTTAGGATCCATGAGTGGAGTGATTGATGGACTAAAAGCCATGGACACAGCCATTATCATTGCCAACGGATCAACCTTGCTAGTCTTTGCCTTTGGATGCCTTCTCGGGTTATTGGCTTTTTCAAGATTCCTCTCTTGGATGTTTAAAGTGGCCTACAGCATGACGATGGCATTTCTTACCGGTTTCATGATTGGTTCGCTAAACAAAGTTTGGCCATGGAAAGAAACCTTGGAGACCTACATCAAGCATCCAGGAGAAGAGAATGAGAAGATTATTCCGCTTGTTCAGCAAAATGTATTACCAGGAAACTTTACAGAGATAACAGGTGACCCAGCCCACATGGGAATGGTAATTACTATGGCAATAGTTGGATTCATCCTGATTATCGGAATGGAAAAGTTGGCTGCCAAAAATGCCTAATGAGTCGCTTTGGACTCATAGGACAATCCCTCAAGCATAGCTTTTCCAAACAGTACTTCACGGATTTCTTCGAGAAGGAAAACCTCCCTCACTCCTACTCCAACTATGAAATGGAGAATCTTGAAGGATTGAGAGAACTGATTCAGCGAGAACAACTTTCTGGATTAAATGTGACCATTCCATTCAAGGAAGACGTCCTGAAAGTGTTGGATGAAATCGACCCGACTGCAAAGGAAATTGGAGCGGTTAACGTCATCAAAGTGGAGAACGGAAAACTGATAGGTTACAACACCGATCATATCGGATTTGAAAAGAGTCTCTTGGATTCGCTCGGCAATGACGGTGGGTCACTGAGCGGAGTCGAAGTGCCTCGAAAAGCCCTCGTCCTCGGAACAGGTGGTGCATCAAAAGCAATCATTTATTCCTTGAAGAATAATGGAATTGATTTGATTCAAGTTAGCCGGGCAACTTCTCAAACATCAATTACCTACGAGGACTTGACCGAACAGTCAATTGTTAATCATCAGCTCATCATCAACTGTACCCCGCTTGGCACCTTCCCAAATGTTGAAGACAAACCGAAAATTCCTTATGCAGGAATCGGTTCCGACCACATTCTCTACAATCTGGTTTACAATCCTCCCGAAACGGCATTTCTAAAAGAAGGGAAAATTAGAGGTGCAACAATTCTAAATGGAGGCGAGATGTTGAGAATTCAAGCGGCAGAAAGTTGGAGGATTTGGAACAAGTAATTGAACTCTCGGCTTATACCTTTACCCCATCAATCCCATTCGATGAAATTTACTGGAACAGATAAATACATTGCCTCCAATGAGCTGCAGGTTGCGGTTAATGCCTCAATCCATTTGGAGAAACCCCTTCTTGTAAAAGGTGAACCCGGAACAGGCAAAACGCTACTTGCACACGAGATGGCAAAGGCACTTGGCAGAAGGCTGATCACTTGGCACATTAAGTCTACAACCAAGGCACAGCAAGGGCTTTATGAGTATGATGCCGTTTCAAGATTGCGAGACAGCCAACTTGGAAGCGAGAAGGTGCACGACATCAAGAACTACATCGTAAAAGGCAAACTCTGGGAGGCTTTTGAGGATGAATCTGCGCCCGTTCTATTGATCGATGAAATTGATAAAGCAGATATTGAATTCCCAAATGACCTGCTTTTAGAATTGGACAAAATGGAATTCTACTGTTACGAAACGCAGGAGACCATCCGAGCCAAGAATCGACCATTGGTGATTATCACTTCCAATAACGAGAAGGAATTACCCGATGCATTTTTAAGAAGATGCTTGTTTCACTTTATCCGTTTTCCTGAGGAAAACCAGATGAAGCAGATCGTTGACGTTCATCATCCTAGATTAAAGCAAACGCTGATCGACAATTCATTCCGACAGTTTTACAAACTGCGAAAAGTGAACGGAATCAAGAAAAAACCAAGCACCAGCGAGTTAATCGACTGGATTTCTTTGTTGCTCCGCGATGATCTTCTTCAGAATGAAAACGAAGAGTCCGGAACAAACTGGAGCGATGGACTACCTCCTCATTTAGGATCACTCATTAAAAATGAGCAAGATCTGGCCCTACTTGAACGATTTCTAAAAACTTGATTCCTAACTCCTAAACTATTGTTCCTACAGTTTTTCTTCATCTTAAGGAATCACAGTATTCCGGTAAGTCTGAGAGAATATCTCACGCTTCTTGATGCACTGAAAGCTGAACTGGCAACTGACGTTGATGGGTTTTATTCCTTGGCTCGAACTATCCTGATCAAACACGAAGAGCATCTCGACACGTTTGACAAACTGTTCTCTGAGTACGTTGCTGGGTCCGCGAAGTTGAAGGCGCCTGACCTTTCTTCGATTCAAGAAGAATGGTTGAAAAGGGAAATGGAACTCAACCTTACTGAGGAGGAAAAAGCATTGATCGAAGCGTTGGGCGGCCCCGATGAATTGGCCGAGCGATTCCGTCAATTACTCGAAGAGCAGAAAGAACGACACGAAGGAGGAAACCGCTGGATCGGAACCGGAGGCACATCAGCATTTGGAAACAGCGGCTACAATCCTGCGGGCTATCGAGTTGGTGGGTCAGGCGGAAACCGAAGTGCAGTAAAGGTTTGGGATAAGCGCGAATTCAAAGACCTGAGTGATCAGGAGGAATTAAATACTCGGAATATGAAGATGGCGTTGCGCAAGCTTCGCGTTTTCACGCGAGAAGGTCACGAGGAGGAATTGGATCTACACGAGACCATTCACAAGACATCTAAGAATGCCGGTTACTTGGATATTATCATGCGACCAGAGCGCAAGAATAATGTGAAAGTGATTATGCTTTTTGACATTGGGGGCAGCATGGATGATCACGTTAAAACGTGCTCCAAATTATTCTCGGCCGCCAAGTATGAGTTCAAGCATATGGAGTTTTACTACTTCCATAATTGCCTGTATGAGCGCGTTTGGAAAGACAATAGAAGACGATGGACAAACGTGTTAAACACGTTTGATTTGATGAACAAATTCAATTCAGATTACAGATTGATTATTGTGGGCGATGCAGCCATGTCTCCATTTGAGATCAGCCACCCGGGCGGCAGTGTGGAGCATTACAACGAAGAATCTGGAACGGAATGGATGAAGCGAATCACGGAAAAGTTCAAGCATCATATTTGGATCAACCCGAACCCAGAAGCCAACTGGAATTACTACCAATCAACAGAATTGCTAAAGGATTTGGTCAATGACCGAATGTTCCCATTAACGATCGAAGGAATTCAGCGTGGGATGAAGCAATTGAAATTGCCTCATCGCACTCCGGCAGTTTAGGAAAGGGCGTCTACTGCTTCCTTGATTCTTCTTGCCGCCTCTTTTAACTCGGCTTCAGAAGCAGCATAAGACATTCGAATATATCCAGGCGCACCAAATGCTTCACCAGGAACCGTTGCTACATGTGCTTCTTCAAGTAGGTAATTGCAAAGGTCTTCGGAACTATTGATTAAACCCCAAGAATGCGACTTTCCAAAAGTTCCTTCAACTTTTGGAAAAAGATAAAATGCACCGGTCGGCACATTAATTTCAAAACCGTTGACCTCACGGAACAACGAAACGAATAAATCCCTTCTTGACCGGAAAACATCACGTTGCTTGTTCAGATCATCTTTACTGGTTGACAAGGCTGCGATGGCTGCCCTCTGCCCTATTGAATTTGCGCCAGAGGTGAATTGACCCTGCATCTTCGCACATGCTTTTGCAATATCAATCGGAGCACCGATGTAGCCGATTCTCCAGCCCGTCATTGCGTACGCTTTTGAAACGCCATTTACCGTTACAACCTGATCCGCAACTTCCGGAAATGAAGCTAGACTTACATGCTCGCCCTCAAAAGTGATATGCTCGTAGATCTCATCCGCCATGGCAACCACATGCTTGTGCTTTCCAATCACACGAGCCAATCCAGCCATATCATGAGCGCTATAAGAACCTCCAGTAGGATTTGATGGAGATGAGAACATAATCAACTTGGTGTTGTCCGTTATCGCTGCATCAAGCTGCTCTGGAGTGACTTTAAAATCAGTTGAGATTTCCGCCTTAACGTATTTCACGTCTGCCTCGGCCAGTTGAACCAGTGCTTGATAACTCACCCAATACGGAGAAAGAATAATCACTTCGTCACCCGGGTTTACCAAACTCAAAACCAGATTGGCAATGGACTGCTTGGCTCCTGTGCTCACAACTATTTGCGTTGGAGAATAATCCAATCCGTTCTGTTCTTTGAATTTTTTGCTGATGGCTTCCCGCAAATCCATATATCCAGGAACGGGTGGGTAATGATTGAAATCACCATCAATCGCACTTTTAGCAGCATCCAATACATGCTGAGGAGGATCAAAATCAGGTTCACCCAAACTCAACGAAATAACATCAACCCCTTGAGCTTTTAATTCCCTACTCTTTTGGCTCATCGCGATAGTCTGCGATTCGCTCAATGAAGTGATTCTATTGGATAATCTGTTCATCTGTGTTCAACTTCGTTAAGAATCAGTTGTGGATTGCGAGGTAGTTTATTGTGTTGAACACTTCATGATTTGTACTGTAGTGATCAATCTTTCTCAAACCTTTTGGCAGAATCCTATATATCGAATATCTAGGCGTAAGAAGTTGCCAAAAATCCCTGAAATAGCATTGAGCGTCCATATGGAATTCTCCAAACTCAAACTGAATAAAATCCACTCTATCCTCCTCTATCATACCCTTGGCTCCTTTGAGCGCTTCTAACTCATGCCCTTCAACATCTATTTTCAAAAATGCAATTCGATCGATTGAATTTGCATCACAGAATTCATCCAACCGTTCAATTTTGATCTGTTCTTGTACCAGTTTCTCAACATCTCTTCCAACGGCCCCATGAATAGATGCCGTAGCAGCAAAATCGCCCTCGGCATAAAGCGTTAGAGTTTCAGCTTTCGAACCAAAACCCAAATTGTGGGTTTTGATTCTCCCATTTTTCAATGCTGTTGCAACGGTTTCATTTAGTCTTAGAATGGTTTTTGCCGATGGTTCAAATGAGTGAATCTCCCTATCTGGAAAACGGTCGATAAGTTCACTTGCGTATTGCCCCAAATTGGCGCCCACGTCAAAAACAACCCCTTCCCTTCCATCGCTTAGTTCCTTCTTTACAAAGTCCATGGCGTATCGTTCACCACTTTCCGCAATGCTTGATCCGCCCCAATAATTCATGCCGATTTTGGCAAGATGATACAACTTTTCCCACATAGGTTGAAAAGCTGGACTTCTCATTATTCTGGCCAGAGATTGCTTCATCATTTTTTCAATTGATGCAAATGTAAGAGCCTACTCGACTTCGTTTCAACGATTATCAATAAAGGCAAACCCCGCCTCAAAATGAGAACGGGGCCTACCGATAAATTGAATCTATGATGTCACTTGCCTCCGAAAAACTTCGGCTGATTGGCTGTAGGTCTTTCGTTGATGTTCGTTTTTGTCATCGTAATCTTGAATGGCTTTTTCGGATCCAATGATTCAAACACCTTGGTTTTATCATCTGGACTAGACATTCTTGTATTTCCTCGAACCTCGTAAAATCCGTCAGGATTAATAATCATCAACAAGTAAGTATCTGATCCATCGTATCCAGCCTCTCCGTGTGGCAGCCCTGGGCCTCCTGAGTTTCTGTAGATCTCATACGTCCCGTACCAGTACTCGTATGGATTGATGAAGTATTCGAAATCGAACAGTCCACCGTTGGTTGGGTAGTACATTCCAAGCTCTGGATTATTGGCGATAGATGGATTATTATCCCAGTAGCTGTAAGGCATGTAATGGTCATAGTCAACTCCGAAAAAAGCATCTCCTGCCCTTCCAGCTGGACCTGGATGATCCGTTACAATTATGCAGCTGGTGAAGCTTGCGAGAAACAATCCTAAAAGGCCTAATCGAAACATTTGATTTTTCATGACACTTGGATTTTGTGGTTCGGTTCTACACTTTCCAAACGGTGTGCCAAAACCAAATTTTGGCCTCAAACCATTCTGTTAAAAGCACTTAGAACAGTCGTTAATTTTTATCAACAAACGGCCATTGCGGTCACTGATGATCTAACTTTATAGCAGGCCTAAAACGCTTTAATTCCTGCTTATGTATCTGATTTACGACACGGAAACCACCGGGCTTCCAAAAAATTACAAGGCTCCGCTAACCGATGGCGATAATTGGCCAAGGCTGGTTCAATTGGCTTGGCAACTGCACGAGGCGGATGGGGCCTTGGTAGAGTCCGGAAACATCATCGTAAAGCCGGAAGGGTTTGATATTCCATTCAACTCTGAGCAGATTCATGGCATTTCGACCGAAAAGGCATTAGCCGAGGGAATTGACCTTAAGGGTGCACTAGATCAATTCAGCGAAGTACTGTCCCGATCAAAGGTTCAGGCGGGGCATAATATTGAATTCGACATCAACATAGTTGGTGCTGAATACATTCGAGTTTACGGTGAAGAGAGCTTGACCAAAGTTCCTTCCATCGACACAAAGAATGAGTCAACTAACTACTGTGAGATTCCAGGAGGAAGAGGTGGACAGTTCAAGTGGCCCAAGCTAACCGAACTTCATGAGAAGCTCTTTGGTGAAGCATTTGAAGAGGCGCACAACGCTGCTGCGGATGTTGCGGCTACAGCCAGATGTTTCCTCGAACTGATTAGAATTCGGGTGATCACACACCAGAAGGCTCAATTGTCGGAAGATGAGTTAAGGGCTTTTCTAGAAAAGAATCCAGCTCAGATTCAGGCTGAGAAAATTAATGTCGGGACACAGGTTGCAGATCAGAAGAAGAGGCAAGAAAAGACAAAGGACACCTCTGAGTTGGCCAAATCCATTGACCATGATTTCGCGCACTTACACGTTCATAGTCAGTATTCGGTTCTTCAGTCTACCATCTATTTGAAGAATCTGGTTAACAGAGCCATCGAGTTCGGAATGCCGGGTGTGGCCGTTACCGACCATGCCAACATGTTTGGAACATTTCACTTTGTGTCAGCAATTAATGACGCCAACGAAGAGATTGATGCCCATAACGAAAAAGTAAATGCAGGTGATTTAAAGGCTCCGCTGAAAAAGTCGTTGAAAGGAATTGTAGGCTGTGAATTCTACGTCACCGATGATCACACTGACAAAACCCATCAGAATAACGGGTATCAAGTCGTCTTTTTAGCAAAGAATAAAAAGGGGTATCACAACCTTGCCAAGATGTGTTCAATCTCGTACATGGATGGGTTCTACTACGTACCGAGGATTGATAAGGACGTGGTGCTTCAATACAAGGATGACCTGATTATTACCACAGGTGGATTAGGTGGAGAAATTTCTGACCTCATCTTGAACACGGGTGAGAAACAGGCCGAAGAGGCCCTTCTTTGGTGGAAGGAACACTTCGGTGAAGACTTTTATATCGAGCTTCTTAATCACAATCTACCAGAAGAAAAGCACGCGAATAAAGTCTTGCTTCAGTTTGCGGAGAAGCATGACATCAAGTACTTCCCCAGCAATAACGTTTACTATCTAAACCAAGAAGACAGTGAGGCCCACGATATTCTTCTTTGTGTAAAAGAAGGCGTAAAACGAGACGACAATCCTGAGATTGCACGAGGCCGAGCTTATATCAAAAAGCGTTTTCCGAACGATCAGTTTTACTTCAAATCTCAAGATGAGATGAAGGCGCTTTTTGCGGACAAGCCGGAGGCCTTTGAGACGATAGAAGAGATTCTGGACAAGGTTGAACCTTACTCTTTGAAGCAAGATGTATTGCTTCCTGTGTTTGATATTCCGGAGGAATTCAAAGACGCAGAAGACCTAAATGATGGAGGGAAGCGTGGAGAGAACGCGTACCTCCGACATCTAACCTACGAAGGCGCCAAGAAGCGTTACGGAGAGATTACCGATGATATAAGAGAGCGGTTAGATTTCGAGCTACTTACAATTGCGAATTCTGGATATCCAGGATACTTCCTTATTGTGCAGGACTTTACTTCGGAAGCGCGTAAAATGGGCGTTGCCGTTGGCCCTGGGCGTGGATCAGCTGCAGGATCAGCGGTCGCCTATTGCATTTGGATAACCAATGTGGATCCAATTGCCTACGACCTCCTATTTGAGAGATTCTTGAATCCTGACAGGATTTCACTCCCAGATATTGACATTGATTTTGACGATGAAGGCCGTGGCAAGGTCATCGATTGGGTAGTTGCTAAGTATGGTAAGAATCAGGTGGCGCAGATCATCACCTACGGAACGCTCGGTGGAAAATCTGCCCTAAGGGACACGGCTAGAGTACTCGACTTGCCACTTTCAGATGCGGACAGAATTGCCAAACTCGTACCAGACATCAAACTAAACAAGATTTTCTCGCTTGATGACAAAGGCTTGAAAGCCAAGCTGAACGGTGATCAAGATAAGATGGCCATGGCCCAAGAGCTGAAAGAATTGGCCAACGGTTCTGACCTAACTGCTGAGACCATTAATCAAGCTTTGGTTCTGGAAGGCTCGGTCAGAAATACGGGTATACATGCTTGTGGCGTGATCATCACTCCCGATGATATCACGAATCACATTCCGGTAAGTGTGGCCAAGGATTCTGACTTGGCGGTTACGCAATTCGACAACTCAGTTGTTGAGTCTGCTGGCATGTTGAAGATGGACTTCCTCGGGTTGAAAACCTTGTCCATTATTAAGGATGCAATCAAACTTATTAAGGACAAGCATGACGTTGACATCGATCCAGATACAATTCCACTTGACGATCAGAAGACGTACGAGCTTTACCAACGAGGCGATACGAACGGTACATTCCAGTTTGAGTCTGCAGGAATGCAGAAGCACCTTAAAGATCTAAAGCCAGATAAGTTTGCCGACCTCATTGCGATGAACGCGCTTTATCGCCCTGGCCCACTTAAGTACATCCCGAACTTTATTAAACGAAAGCACGGAGAAGAAGAAATCGTTTACGACCTACCAGAAATGGAGGAGTATCTGGCTGAAACCTATGGTATCAGCGTGTATCAGGAGCAGGTGATGCGCCTGTCTCAAAAGCTAGCCAACTTCTCTAAGGGTGATGCGGATGTGCTTCGTAAAGCGATGGGTAAGAAGAACATTGATCTTCTAAAGAAGATGAATGCGCAGTTTCTGGAGGGTTGCGAGGCTAACGGCCACGACCTTAAAATTGCAGACAAGGTTTGGAGTGATTGGGAGGAATTTGCGGCTTACGCATTCAATAAATCTCACTCTACTTGCTACTCGGTTGTTGCGTTTCACACGGCATATTTGAAGGCCAATTATCCTGCCGAATACATGGCTTCGGTGCTTACACACAACATGAATGATATTAAGAAGGTGACCTTCTTTATGGAAGAGTGTAAGCGCATGGGAATGGCTGTTCTTGGGCCAGATGTGAATGAAAGTCAGTACAAGTTTGCGGTTAACACAAAGGGCCAAATTCGATTTGGATTGGGTGCGGTGAAAGGAGTTGGCGAGGGTGCTGTTGAAGCCTTGGTTGAGGAGCGGAAAGAAAATGGCTCGTACATGTCAATATTCGACTTGACTAAGCGAATAGATTTAAAATCCACGAACAGGCGAGCCTTGGAAGGTCTTGCTCATTCAGGAGCGTTGGATTCGTTTGAGAATGCACACCGAGCCGTTTATTTCCATGAAGAAGGCAATTCAACCTTTATGGAAAAGGCCGTCAAATTTGGACAGGCTTACCAGCATAGTTTGAATTCTGCGCAGGTGTCGTTGTTTGGAGAAGGCAGCGATGAATCAATGCCGGAGCCAACTATTCCGCATGTTGAGAAATGGAATGTGCTTAAGGAATTGAGCCTTGAAAAAGACGTAGTTGGAATCTACATTTCTGGACACCCGTTGGATCAACACAAACTGGCCATCACGAGTTTTAATCACCGCAGTTTGCGCGAGTTCAACGTGATGGAACCGAGAGTCGGAATGGATATTCGGTTCGGTGGATTGGTGACTTCCGTTGCACACAGAATGACGAAAACGCAAAAACCATTCGGGGTGGTGACCATTGAAGACTACGAAGATTCACATGAGTTGGCCGTGTTTGGAGAAGAGTACGCCAAGTTTAAAGGCTACTTTATTGAGGGTGTTTCGCTTAGCATAAAAGGCACCTACCAAAAAGGTTGGGGCGAAAACAGTCCACCTCGATTTAAAGTGATGGGAATTGAGTTTCTCTCGGAATTATTGGAGAAGAACACACGCAAGATCACGGTCACCATTCCGTTGAGTAAGATTGATGGAACCATGATTAACGACCTGGAAGCAATGGCTGAGAATTACCCTGGTAAATGCAATCTGCACTTCAAGATCTTGGCAAAAGAACCGCGCTATAATATTGAGTTCCGATCAAAGAAATTTCGCATTAGACCTGAGCAGGAGTTGATACAGAATATTCAAAATGGAATGGATCTGAATGTTGAGTTGGGGTGACATAAATGTGAAAAATAGATGGATCACTATCCTTTGTTCGAAGCGCGCGTTAGGGATAGGAGCGGCATCCTTTTTCTTGTTCCAAACTGCAGGCAGATTCTTCACTCTGCTACGCTCCGTTCTGAATGACGGCTGAATGGATGACCAAAGAAAAAGATATAGCGGATAGCCCGACCCCTTGCGAAGCTTGGGGTAACGCCCTGATAATGAATAAGGTGATAATCGGCACAACAATCAGTAATTAGATCTGTTAGCTTTGCAAACATCTTTAAAAGAGAATTCGAACCAATCAATAACAGTAACAATGGCAATTGAAATAACTGACGCAAACTTTGAAGAAATAGTAATGAAATCCGACAAGCCTGTCCTACTTGATTTTTGGGCAGAATGGTGCGGGCCATGTAGAATGGTCGGGCCAATTGTTGAGGAAATTTCTAATGATTATGACGGAAAAGCCGTTGTAGGTAAGGTTGACGTTGACAGCAATCCTGGCATTTCTGCCAAATTCGGAATCAGAAACATTCCTACTATCCTTTTCTTTAAAAATGGAGAAGTGGTTGATAAGCAGGTTGGTGCTGTTCCTAAGGCTGCATTGGCCGAAAAATTGGACGCT
>JBLFWJ010000069.1:0-16110 GCA_047611425.1 Bacteroidia bacterium
ACGGATTGCTCAAAGGAGAGGATTTGTGGAATCAATTCTCAGACTTTGATCCACAAGAAATAGATTCCGAATTACTGACCGAAATCGTAAAAGTGAAGATTGATGTGGTGAACGAAGATCCCAAGGAAATGGGAATTCGAAAGTCACTCAATCTTGGTCACACGATTGGACATGCCATTGAGAGTGAGGCAATGGAAACTGGAAACCCTTTGCCACATGGTCATGCTGTAATGTTGGGATTACTTGCTGAGCTGAAAATATCGGAGAATGAATTGGGCTTGGATTCTGAAGTTGTGGCGGAGCTCTCGAAGCTGGCCGATCGGGATTTTGAATCCCTGAAGTCTCACGATTTAGACTTCGAATCACTCTATCCATTCATGAAAATGGATAAGAAGAATGAACTGAACGAAGTTCGATTTGCACTTCTTAGGGAAGTTGGAAAAGCCGAAGTTGACATTTCCGTTCCGGAAGAATCAATCAAGCTTGGAATTGATTACTTGAAAGAATGGCAGGGTCGATAATACTCGAGCCAACCTCAGGGCCATTAAGAGGCAAAGTGATTTTGCCCATCAGCAAAAGCATTTGCAATCGATTGCTCATTCTATCAAAGCTCGCTGGTCAGGAATTTCCCGAGGATCAGCTTTCATCCGCAGATGATTCTCGATTGTTGTTTGATGCGCTAAACTCCAATGAGACAACTATCAATGTTGAAAACGCAGGAACAGCTTTTCGATTTCTCACGGCATATTTCTCGATCCAAGATGGAACGGAAACCACTCTTACAGGAAGCCAGGCGATGATGAAAAGGCCGATTGGCCCTTTGGTTGAAGCCTTGAAATCCTTGGGAGCTGAAATTGAATATGAAGGCAAAGAAGGATTCCCGCCTCTACGAATCAAAGGAAGAAAGCTAAAAGGAGGGCGAGTCAAAATCGGTTCTGATGTAAGTAGCCAGTTCATTTCTGCCTTAATGTTGATTGGTTCAACAATGGAGAAAGGCTTGGAAATTGAACTAGACGGTGATCCGGTTTCTTCATCCTACATTGAAATGACGAAGGCTTTGATGGCCAACTGTGGAGCTGATATTGATCAAACCGAAAATCAGATTTTAGTTCAAAATTCACCACTTGACATTCAATCTACATCCATAGAACGCGATTGGTCATCGGCATCTTATTACTATGGAATGGCCGCCCTACGTCCAAATTCAGAGATTCTTTTAAAAGGTCTGTGCTTGGACTCCGTTCAAGGGGATCGAAGAATAGCTGAGCTAATGAAACCTCTTGGAGTTGAATCAACTCAAACAGAAAAGGGGGTGGTCATTCAATCCAAAGACGTTTCAAACCCAAGACCGTTTTATTACGATTTGTCCTCCGAACCCGACCTGGTTCAGACGTTGGTGTGTGTTCATGCATTGAGAAGCGATGAAGTCGTGTATTCCGGAATCGACCACCTACGATTTAAGGAAACCGATCGACTTGCAGCTGTACAAACGGAACTGAAAAAGTTCAATATTAAGCTTGAGGAGACAGATGGAAGTTGGAAACAATCTGGGAAAGCGAATTGGAATGGCAAGGCAATCTCAACCTACGATGATCACAGAATGGCGATGGCATTTAGCCTGTTTTCCCTTCAATTCTCAGGATTGATTATTGAGAACCCGGCAGTCGTAAATAAGAGTTTTCCGGAGTTCTGGAATCAACTTGCGGAACTAAGTTTCAGCTCAATTTGAATTACTTCGGTGCTTTAACCAGCAGCACCACCCCCAATATTCCAAAGGCAAAATTCGGTATCCATACTGCCAACAATGCGGGCATGCTACTTTCTAGGGCAAACGTTTGACTTACCTGCATAAACATGATGTACGTGAAACTTAGAAGGATGCCAATTCCGATGTGCATCCCAACACCACCACGCACTTTCCGGCTGGAAATACTTACAGCAATCAACGTTAGAATAAAGGTGGCAAAAGGCATGGAAAACCGCCTATACTTTTCAATCATGAAATAGCTGAGGTGGTCCGAGCCCTTCATTTTTTCGCCATCAATAAACTCGTTGAGTTCGTAATAATTCATTGCCTCAACCATCTTCAGTCGTTTTCCAAAATCGGATGGATGAAATGCATACGTGGTATCAAGTTTCTCCCCTTCTTCAATTCTTTCTTTACCACCTTTAAAATGCCTGATGTAATATTTGGCAACGGTCCATTCAGTTTTGGTGGTGTCCCATCGAATGTGGTCACTGATTAGCTTATAGGTCAACTCACCTTCACCATCGAACTTTTCCATGCTGAATTTATAGCCAACCATGCGTTCGCTACTGAAAGAATCGAAGTAGATAAATGTGCCTGGCTCAATCTGATAATGCTGGTGCCGGCCGTAATTCCGATATTTTGAATTGATGTATGTATTCTCAAATTCGATACGCCCCTTGTTCGCTTCAGGGATTACGAAATTTGATAGAACCATGGTCATAGTGGCAATAATCAAACTTCCCAAGAAGTAAGGCCAAAGCATCCGTTTGAAACTTACTCCGCTGCTTAAAATGGCCACAATCTCGGTGTCAGAAGCCATTTTTGCCGTGAAGAAAATCACTGAAACAAAAAGGAAAAGTGGGCTAAACAAGTTAGCGAAATAGGGTATAAAATAGATGTAGTAATCAAAGAGAATTGCCCTGAGACTCAGACTGTGTTCAATGAAATCATCAACCTTTTCAGATATATCAAACACCACGGTAATCACAATGATTACTCCAATGGCATAGAAGAAAGTTCCGAGAAACTTCTTAAGAATATATCTGTCGAGGATGTTGAACATCAGAGGCGAAACTGCAATTTTTCGACAGTGCTATCCTTCCATTTTCTGAAAGTGCCGTCAAGGATTTTCTCCCTAGCGGTTCTTACGAGATCCAAATAAAAACCAAGATTATGAATACTAGCAACTTGTGGTCCCAGCAACTCCTTGCTGGCAAACAAGTGCCGGACATAAGCTTTGCTATAGGTCTTATCAACGTAGGTTGTTCCTTTTGGGTCAAGCACGGTTTGGTCGTTTTGCCACTTCTTGTTTTTTAGGTTGATTATCCCGTCCCAAGTAAAAATGAGGCCATGTCTTGCATTTCTGGTTGGCATAACGCAGTCGAACATATCGATGCCCAGCGCAATGTTTTCCAAGATATTGGCAGGGGTTCCAACACCCATCAAGTATCTTGGTTTGTCTTCCGGTAAAATCTCACAGACAACATCTGTCATCGCGTACATTTCCTCTGCTGGTTCGCCAACACTTAAGCCACCAATGGCATTTCCATCTAGGTTATGAGATGCAATTGCCTCGGCAGATTGCCTTCTTAAATCTGGATAAACACTTCCTTGCACAATTGGCAAAAGTGTTTGCTGATGGCCGTATAAAGGTTCAGTATTGTTGAAATGATCCACGCACCGTTTCAACCAACGGTGAGTCATGTGCATGCTATCCGTTGCATACTTTTTTTCACATGGATATGGAGTGCATTCATCAAAAGCCATTATCAGATCAGCACCAATCTGTCTTTGCACGTCCATTACATTCTCTGGGGTAAAAAAGTGAGAACTGCCATCAATATGCGATCGGAATTTAACGCCCTCTTCTGTGATTTTTCGCTGATCTGCCAAGGAATAAACTTGATAACCACCACTATCCGTTAAAATCGGTCTGTCCCAATTCATAAACTTGTGAAGGCCGCCATAACTCTGCATTAATTCCATGCCAGGGCGCAGATATAAATGGTAGGTGTTTCCAAGAATAATGTCAGCGTTGATGTCCTCTTTCAACTCTCGCTGATGAACCCCTTTTACCGCACCCACCGTACCAACGGGCATGAAGATTGGCGTTTCAATCTTGCCATTATCTGTTGTAATCACCCCTGCACGGGCTTTTGATTCTGGGTCTGTTTTGAGCAGGTCGAATTTCATTGTTTCTTTATCAGGCGTCTGTTGAAAAGATCGGCCGAAGATACCATACTGACGTTGATCAATGCATAATTTCGGCCAGGATCTAAGGCAATATCAGCCATCCATGGCATTCTCTAACACATCAATGATCATACTGTCCTTATTGGGAGTGGCTACGCTGATTCAGCTTGGTTATTATTTAGGCGTTTTTCTTCGATTAGTGCGATATCAACCTCAAGATAATCTTGATTCCAAGACTCCTGTATCCGTAATAATCTGTGCTAGAAATGAGGCTGATAACCTTAAGGAGAATCTTCCCTTAATCTTGGATCAGCAATACTCAGAGTTTGAAGTTGTAGTTGTAAATGACCATTCCGTTGATGAAACGGAGGGCCTCATGATTGATTGGAGAGCGGCCTATCCCAATTTAAAGTTTGTCAACCTCACGGATGACAACACATTTATGGAAGGGAAGAAATTTGCCGTTACAATGGGCATTAAAGGGGCAACTCACGAACGGTTGATTTTTACCGATGCTGATTGTAAACCAACTTCCAAACGATGGTTAGAGTTGATGTCTGCTCAGTTTTCTACATCAAAAAAAATTGTTTTAGGGTATGGTGCTTATGAGAAACTACCTGGGTTTCTGAATAAGATGATCAGGTTTGATACGTTCTTCATTGCTCTTCAATACATGTCATATGCCTTAGCCGGAATCCCATATATGGGAGTTGGCCGTAATATGGCTTACACCAAAGATTTGTTCTTCAAAACAAAGGGTTTTATAAAACATAGGAACATTAGTAGTGGTGATGATGATTTGATGGTGAACGAAGTAGCTACTGGGAAGAACACGGCTATTCAACCACATTCAGATTCACATACCGTTTCGGCTCCAAAAAAGAGCTGGTCAACCTGGTTTACACAGAAGCGAAGGCATCTTACTACAGGTGCACATTACCGTTTTACGACTAAACTTCAGCTTGGTCTCTTTATGATGAGCCAAATTTTATTCTTCACTCTAGTTTTCATTGGCCTCTTTGTTAGCCCAATACGTTGGTATGTTTTAGGTATTTATGGGATGATTTCCGTTTTTAAATTGTTCTGTTTTCGGCCTGTCATGCGGCTTTTGGGCGAAGAAGATTTATTGGTACTTTCGCCTGTGTTAGAGCCATTTATATTAATTTTCAACTTATTGTTGTACGTTTCAAATAAGATTAAAGCCCCCATTAAATGGAAATGAACCACAATCTTTCTGATAAGGCACAGGCCGATTTAGTGTTGGTTAACGCAGCGATTAAAGGTGATCAAAAGGCTTATGCAGATTTGATGGGCCGTTATCGGGACTCTATTTATTTCATGTTGTTGAAAATGGTAAACAACAAGGATGATGCTGATGATCTCACAATCGAAGCATTTGGAAAAGCATTTAATAAGCTGCATCAGTACACGCCTAATTATGCGTTCAGTACTTGGTTGTTTAAAATTGCTTCAAATAATTGCATCGATTTTATCAGAAAGAAAAAGAAGCTGACCTATTCCCTGGATAAGGGCATTGAAGGAGGAGACGGAGGTGAAATAATGCTTCAAGTTCCATCCAATACACTAGACCCTGAGGAAAATTTTATCAAGGAGCAAAAGGAAATTTTGATGCGCTCTGTGGTGGAAAAATTGAAGCCGCGCTACCGAACCTTAGTCGAGTTGCGATACTTCAAAGAGTTCTCTTACGAGGAAATCGCAAAGGAATTGGATCTCCCGTTAGGTACGGTGAAAGCACAGTTGTTCCGAGCCAGAGAGTTTCTCTACAACATTCTCAAAAATTCCAAAGAGAAGATCTAAGGTGGAATCCGCCAACCCGAGTTGGGATATCGTCCTCAAACATTTTCCAGACATCACACCCGAGCAGCAGTCCTTGTTTGAGAGGTTGTATGAAGTATACCTTGAATGGAATGCACAGATAAATGTGATTTCCAGAAAGGACACGCACCTCTTCTACGAAAGGCATGTATTGCACAGTTTGGCAATCGCAAAATTGCTTCCATTTACAGATGGAACAATGGTTTTGGATGTAGGAACTGGAGGCGGTTTTCCTGGAATCCCTTTGGCTATTTTGTATCCAAATTGCACATTTCACTTGGTGGATAGCATTGCTAAAAAAATCAAGGTGGTTAAAGATGTAGCAGAGCAACTTGGCTTAGACAATGTCAAGGCAGATCAGGCTAGGGCCGAGGAATTGAAATTCCGTTATGATGTAATCGTTACGCGAGCCGTGGCACCTTTGGCTTCTCTAGCAGGTTGGACAAAAGGAAAGCTGATTAAGAAATCGAATCAGAAGATTACCGGATTGATTTGTCTAAAGGGCGGTGATCTTACCGATGAGATTATCGAGGCCAAAATGAAGCCCAAACTTTTCAATCTGGCCGACCATTTTGAAGGAGAATTTTTCGAGACCAAGAAATTGATCTGGGTAAAGAAAGTCTGATTTATTTGGCGCCAATCACAACTACAAACTCACCTTTAGGTGGAGTTGTTTCGAAGTGATTTTTCAATTCAGCAAGAGACTCAGTTCTAACTTCCTCGTGCAACTTGCTTAATTCACGAGCCACACAGGCTTGATGATTTTCGCCATAATGTTCGGCCAACTGTCCGAGAGTCTTTACAATTCGGTGGGGCGATTCATACAATACAACCGTACATGGTAATGATGAGATGAATTCCAGTCTAGTTTGCTTTCCTTTTTTGTGAGGAAGAAATCCTTCGAAGTAGAATTTATCGCAAGGCAAACCAGAAGCAACCAAAGCTGGGACAAAAGCAGTTGGCCCAGGCAATGCTTCAACTCGTAAACCCGATTTGTGGCATTCTCGTGCAAGCAAAAAACCTGGGTCGGAAATTCCAGGGGTGCCTGCATCCGAGATTAAGGCGATTGAAATACCACGCTCAATTTCTTTGGCAAAATGCTCAACTCTTTTATGTTCGTTATGGGCGTGGAACGCAGTACTGGGCGTTTCAATCTCATAATGCTTTAGAAGTTTGCCGGACGTTCGAGTATCCTCAGCAAGAATCAAATCAACAGATTTGAGAACTTCAACTGCTCTGAAAGTCATATCTCCCAAATTGCCTATGGGAGTAGGAACGAGGTAGAGTTGACTCATTTTTCCAAATGGTAAATGAAGTCACGGATCAACTTGAAAACATCTTCAAACTCTGTTAATGGAAGTGTTTCGGGTAGGTCGTAAATGTCATGATAAGCCGTAATTCCTCCCATCGTATAAATGAAGAACGCGGGAACACCTTTTTCGGAAAAAGGATAATGATCAGAGTTGGCAGCCTTGCCGCGCTTCTTTACTCGCTTCAGATACTTGTTTCGATCATTCAACTCCACTAGCGCATTGAATTCTTCGGGATGAATTGATCCATTCACAACCGTGATTCCGTCTTCACCCGTTCCTAAAAGATCAACGTTTATTACAAATTCAATTTGATCCAACGGAAACAAAGGATTTTGAACGTAATACTGAGAACCTAAAAGGCCCGCTTCTTCACCAGCAAAAGCCATAAAGACAATAGATTTTTTTGGCCTAAGCCCAGGCTGAGAAAAATGCTTCACGAAATTGAGCATCATGGCAATTCCACTGGCGTTATCATTCGCACCACGGAACATCGCATCCTTGCCCATCATGCCCAAATGGTCGTAATGACCCGTGAATACAACGAATTTCTCAGGCTCTTCGGCTCCTTCAATAAAGCCAATCACATTTTGGGTCCGATGTTTTTTCTTCAGCTCAGCCTCGATATTCAATTTAACACTCTTGGCGTTTCCGATCCTATCCCGAAGCATGACAACGGTCGGTATCTCATCTTGAGTTGAGGAAACGGCCCAGGTCAATTTATCCGTTAATCGGATTATTGCTTTTGCTCCATTTGCCTTTAGAATGTCCAAAGGCCGATGTCCAAATTGAGACAGCTCCTTATAAATACTGTCCTCCATTACAACGGCATAACCAGTCAATGAATCAACACCAAAAGATGCGCCTAATTCTGTAACCCTTGGTTTGTTTTCAATCTTAAGAATGGGCAATTCAATCTTGGATGAAGGGCAAGAAGGCACTACGATGAAGTCAGCACCTGGCTTCAATTCTACCCCGTCAAGTGCAACCTCCACCGTTTCGGGAAAACGATTTACGGGAAATTCAAATGTCTGATTGTAATCGAAGTCCCAGTTTTCAAGCTTGTATTTCAGAAACGCCTCTTCGATATAAAATGCAGCCGCATTGTCTCCATCATTTACATAACCTCTACCGGCCATAATATCCGAGCACAGCTCATTGATTACTTCCTTGGCGTAATCAATATCCTGACCTAAAACAGAACTTGGTGCTGCAATTAGAATGGCGAAAGTGAGTGATAAGAGGGATTTCCTGAGCTTCATTTCAAGGGCTAAAATACTATGATGTAAATGTAACTGAGAACCAATTTTCAAACTAACGATTGTCAACCTGTCTGTGGGTTGGGTTTCCTTACTTTTGAACCCAACAAAAGCATTTTTCATGCCTATTTACCACACGTTAGGAAACATTCCGCATAAGCGGCACACCGTTTTTAAAAACGAAAAGGGAGAACACCAATACGAGCAACTTTTCGGTACCGTTGGGTTTGACGGAATGTCAAGTCTGCTTTATCATGTTCACCGCCCTACGCAGGTAAAAAGCATCAAAAAGCCTTACTCTGTAAAGCCAAAAATTGCTGTAGAGCATAACATGAGGTCGCTTCGATTGCATGGTTTCAAAACCGAACCAGAAGATGATTATCTGGATAGCCGAAAGTCAATTCTAACGAATTCTGATTGTACCATAGTTCTTGCTGCACCCAGAAAAAGCCTGACCGAGTATTTTTATAAAAATGCAGATGCCGATGAGATGATTTTCATTCATAAAGGCACGGGAACGCTTAGAACGTTGGTTGGAAATCTGAAATTTGGTTACGGAGATTACCTAATGGTTCCGAGAGGAATGATTTATCAGATCGAGTTCGATTCTGAAGACAACCGACTTTTTATCGTGGAAAGTCACCGACCGATGTACACGCCTAAGAAGTATCGCAACTGGTTTGGCCAATTATTAGAGCATTCTCCATTTTGTGAACGTGACATCCGAAGACCATCTAACCTTGAAACGCATGACGAGAAAGGTGAGTTTTTGATGAAAGTGAAGAAGCAAGGCATGATGCACGAAATGGTTTATGCCACGCATCCATTTGATGTTGTAGGCTGGGATGGTTACAATTATCCATATGCCTTTAGCATACATGATTTTGAGCCAATTACAGGTCGTGTTCACCAACCGCCACCTGTGCATCAAACTTTTGAAACTGATGCATTTGTTGTGTGTTCTTTCTGCCCACGGGTTTACGATTATCACCCAGAATCGGTTCCTGCACCTTACAATCACAGCAACATTGATAGTGACGAGGTGCTTTATTATGTTGACGGTGATTTCATGAGCCGAAATGACGTAGGACCTGGACATATTTCGGTGCATCCCGCAGGAATTCCTCATGGGCCACACCCTGGTGCAATGGAACGAAGCATTGGTAAAAAAGACACAGACGAATTGGCCGTAATGGTTGATACTTTCAAGCCATTAATGGTAACAGAGGAGGCATTGAAAATTGACGATGGTAAGTACTGGAATAGTTGGGAGGAATGAAATTCGGGCAATAAGCGAATTTGAGTAATGAAGGAATGGCTTGATGAATATTCAAAGGATGAATTGAAGGTCGAGGAGAATGAACCTCGATATTCTACGAGTACACGATACTCTCAGAATCCAATAGTAATTAAGACATTCGATTTTGCTGTTAAAATTATAGCCTTCTCTGAAAATTTGCAACGGGACAAGAAGTTTGTTGTAGCCAACCAGATTCTAAAATCGGGAACGTCAATCGGAGCAAATGTTCGGGAAGCCCAGAATGCTGAAAGTAGAGCTGATTTTATCCATAAGATTAAGATCGCGTTGAAGGAAGCGGATGAAACGGAGTATTGGTTGCTTTTGAGCGAAGCATCTGCCGGTTATCCAGAAACTTCCGACTTAGTGGAACAACTCAGTCCTATTCTAAAAATATTGAACAAGATTATACAAACAAGCAAAAAGCGCAGCCAGTAATTCGCTCATTACACAGATTCGCTAATTGCATTAATTAATTTAAAATGAGTGACGAGATCAAGAATGTAGAGTACGGGTTGGAGAAGATTTTTGAAGGAGCCCAAGACTTCCTTCCACTTCTCGGTACCGATTATGTAGAATTCTACGTGGGTAATGCAAAGCAGGCAGCTCACTTTTATAAAACCGCATTTGGTTTTCAAAGTTTGGCCTATGCAGGATTGGAAACTGGGTTGAAAGACCGGGCATCTTATGTTCTAAAGCAAGATAAGATTAGACTTGTGTTGACGACTGCTTTGAACAGCGATTCTCCAATTGGAGAACATGTTAAGAAGCACGGAGACGGAGTTAAGATTGTGGCTCTTTGGGTTGAAGATGCTCGAAAGGCTTATGAAGAAACTACTTCTCGTGGCGCGAAAAGCTATATGGAGCCAACTGTTGAGACAGACGAACACGGTGAAGTTGTTCGAGCCGGTATTTACACTTATGGAGAAACGGTTCACATGTTTGTGGAACGCAAAAACTACAAAGGCACATTCTTACCGGGATACAGAGAATGGAAATCGGATTACAATCCAGCTTCAACCGGTTTGAAATTTATCGACCATATGGTCGGTAATGTAGGTTGGGGCGAAATGAACACTTGGGTAAAGTGGTACGAAGATGTGATGGGATTTGTCAACTTTCTGTCCTTTGATGACAAGCAAATCCATACCGAATATTCGGCTTTGATGAGTAAGGTGATGAGCAACGGAAATGGCCGTATCAAGTTTCCGATTAACGAGCCGGCTAAAGCCGCTAAAAGATCTCAGATTGAGGAGTATTTAGATTTCTATGAAGGATCGGGAGTTCAGCATATCGCTGTAGCCACGGACGATATTCTTGCTACAGTAACTGACCTCCGAAGTAGAGGAATCGAGTTTCTTTCTACACCACCGAAGGAGTATTACGATGACATTCCTGCTCGATTGGGTGAGCACATGAAAGTTGTAAAGGAAGACCTGAATGAAGTAGCCAAACTTGGAATCTTGGTTGATTCTGATGAAGAAGGATACTTGCTTCAAATTTTCACTAAGCCAATCGAAGACAGGCCAACACTCTTCTTTGAGATTATTCAAAGAATGGGAGCTAGAGGATTTGGCGCAGGTAATTTCAAGGCACTTTTCGAGAGTATAGAAAGAGAGCAAGAGGCGAGAGGAACGCTTTAATTGCGGGCTAAATTGAGATGTGAAGGGTGTGCAGTTGCACACCCTTTTTTCGTTTTAAAACTGACCGAAATGGATTGCTGCAACTAAAAGGACAATAACCCGTAAACCGCGCAAGCGCAGAAAAGCGTTTGTGTTGATTCAAAAATTCAGAACCCTTTGTTTTATTTTGTTGCTGGCTCCGTTTTGGAGTTCAGCTCAACAATACAATTTCCGTAATTACGGTCCGGAAGATGGGCTCGTGCACGCTGAAGTGAATCAAGTAATTCAAGACTCGAAAGGCTTTATTTGGGTTGCCACGTCCAGTGGCGTTAGTCAACTCGATGGCCATTCATTTGAAAATTTCTCAAGCGAAAATGGACTCTCGTCTGGTTCGGTTGTAGCAATGGAAGAAGATGCCGAAGGAAGAATCTGGGTAAGTGTCCTTGGAGAAGGCATCGATATAATTGAAGATGGTTCAATCAGCCATCTTGAACTCTCGTTGCCAAGCAATGAAATTTTGGCAATGCTGCGGACGGATGAAGGAATGTGGCTGGGAACATTTCAAGGAGCGTGTCTTGTAAGTGGAGATTCGATTGTAAAAACGTTTACATCGGAGGATGGTCTTTCCGCAGATAACGTCCACAGCATTTTTCAAGATTCAAAAGGGTCTATTTGGTTTGGCACGTTCGGAGGCGGTATTTCCAAATTGCATAGTGAGGGATTTACCTCGTATCATGTCGGAAACGGCCTGGTAAACAACTATGTAACAGGCGTTATTGAAGATGATAATGGTGATTTAGTGATTTCCACATTAGGCGGTGTGAGCATTTTCAAACGTGATCAATTCATCAACATTACTAGAAGTCAAGGGTTGATAAACAGCCAGACAAACGCCATGTCTATTGGGCCAAAAGGTAGAACATGGCTGGCATCATTTGATGGAATGACCGTGATGGACAGATCAGGAACGGTGCATCTCACAACTGAAAATGGACTGCCTCACAATGAAGTTTCGAGTGTGATTCACGATGATCAGGGCAATACATGGATGGGTGCGAAAAACGGCTTGTCGAGATTAAACGATCTTCAGTTTAGCTACCTAAATATTGGGCCTGATGATGATTTAGAAATTGAACCAACATCATTTTTAATCATGGACTCGACTGTTTGGTTGAGCAACGAAGTAGGTGGTGTCTACCATCATGATGGCACTGGATTCTTACCGGTCGTTGATGACCTCGATCTTTCAGATCATCCCATAAGTTCGATGGTCAAAACTGCCGATGGAATTGTTTGGGTTGGCACTTCAGACTTTTCTGGTTTAATCAGTATTGAAGGCCAACAGTTGAGCATTTATGCAGACGAATTCGGTCTGGCCGACAACAATATTAATTGCTTGGAGACTACCTCTGCTGGCGACTTAGTTATCGGAACACCCAATGGATTGAGTGTTTTCAATGGTGACTTTGAGATGGTAATGTTGGATGCCGATCCGGACCAAAGCAATGTTACGGCCTTATCAATTTCAGATGAAGGTGAATGGGCAGTTGGAATGTTCGATGGCTCCATTTTTATTGGAAATCGACACGATTTAAGATTGATTGAACTCGATTCAATCGATCACGAAATCAATCACCTAAGTTTTGTGTCCAACGGGCTTGTTGCTGCGACTGAAGGAAGTGGGTTGTACTTCTTTGGCGATTCCACTGTTCAGCTTACGGACTCTACTGGTCTTTCATCCAATTACGTGAGAGCTGTTGTTTTTGGCAATGATGAGCTTATTGTCAGCACCTCCAAGGGAATTGATATTATCGATCCCACCACTTGGATTGTGACGGAATCTTACAATCGTGGTAATGGGCTAAAATGGACGGATTGCCAAGTTGGTGCTTTGGAAGCTGATGGTTCAAAGATTTGGATTGGAACGGCCTCGGGCGTAATGGTGATGAACCGAAAGGAGCGAAAGCAAGATCTTGGTTCACCACGTATTATTATGAAAGGGCTTCAGCTGTTTTACAAGGATGTGGACTGGTTATCAGACGGCCAAACTCTAAATTCCGAGACTGGTTTACCTCAAGATCTCGAATTATCATATTCAAAAAACTATTTGCGATTTCAATTTGTAGGAATCGAACATCAGAATCCAGAAAATGTATCCTATCAATGGATTTTGGAAGGGTTTGAATCAGCCTGGAATCCGGCAACTTCCATAGCTCAGGCGAATTATCCAAACCTGCCACCGGGGGATTATATCTTCAAATTGAAGGCCTGCAGTTTCCAGGGGTCTTGTTCAGAAAATGAGGTTGAATATGCATTCAGCATCAACCCACCATTCTGGCAAACAACTTGGTTTTATCTCCTGATGTTGGCTGTGGCAATTGGCGGTACCTACGCCTTTATTAAGTATCGTGAGAAGAAATTGATTAAGGAGAAGGAAGTGCTTGAGACAACAGTTGAGGAGCGAACAAAGGAGTTAAGAGAGCAGAAGGAAATTGTAGAAGCACAGCACGATCACATTACCGAAGGCATCGAGTACGCGCGCAATATTCAAATGGCCATTCTTCCTTCAGCTGAGGAAATGGAAGACGCTTTTGACGGTCACTTTGTGCTTTACAGCCCGAAGGAAACAGTTGGTGGAGATTTCTATTGGATGTTCAGGAAAGGCGATGAAGTTTGGGCTGCAGCTGTGGATTGTACTGGGCACGGGGTTTCAGGTGCGTTCATGAGTATGATTGGTTCTGATCTTTTAAATCAGATTGTAATCGAGAATGGTATTACCGATCCAGAGAAAATCTTAACAGAAATGGACAAAGGCATTGTACTGGCATTTGCTCAAAGTGCGCAGGAATTTGAGTCAGATCAAGGCATGGATCTTTGTTTAGTTCGGGTGAATCTCAAAACAAATAAGGTGGATTATGCTGGAGCTCAAAGGCCATTGTACATTATTTCTGATTCTGAATTGGAGGAAATAAATGGGGATAAAGCTGGTATCAGTAGTCGGAAAAGCGAGGAAGAGAAAGTTTTCACCTGTCACTCAATGAATCTGAAAAAAGGAGATCAGATATACATGACTTCAGATGGATATGCCGATCAATTTGGTGGGCCAAAGAGTAAGAAATTCATGACCAGAAGATTGAAAGCTACACTGGTTGAAAACCACGGAATGTCCATGACCGATCAAGGATTAGGCCTCAAACAAGAATTGGACGATTGGTTGGGATCCGACAATAATCAGATCGATGATATAGTTGTGTTTGGCATAAAGCTTTGACCCAACCGAAAAAATGCCATTTTTGAAGGAGTGAGAAACGTGCTTCTTTCCATATCGATTTTATTCTTTTCAATTCCACCTGTGTTAGGGCAGGTTGCTGAAATTGATAGCCTAAAAAAGTTGCTATTAACCAAGTACGCCATGACGGGAACGGCAAAGGATACGAGCAGAGTTAACGTTTTAGTCGAGCTAGCTGCATTGAGTATTCGGGTAAATCCGGATGAATCACTCAATTACAGTAAAGAGTCTTTGCGTCTGAGTATTCAGCGCGGATATCGTTTTAAGCTATCCGAGATTTACAATAACACAGGTACGGTTTACAGGATTAGGGGTGATTTCAATCGAGCAAAGGAGTTTCATCAGAAAGCATTTGAGTTTGATAGTTCAAGGAATTACAGACGTGGAATGGCGCTTTCACTCAATAATCTTGGAAATGTTCATTATAGTAAGGGGGAACTTGACGAAGCCATACGTCAGTACAATCGATCACTTTCCATCCGTCAGGATATTAACGACATGAGTGGCGTTGGCCGATCCCTGAATAACGTTGGGCTGGTCTATAAGATTCAGGGAGATTATGAACGTGCTCTGGCTTACTACCAAAATGCATTAGCCATTTTCAAAGAGATTGAGGATAAGGTTGGTATGGCGAATGCCCTAAACAACATTGGAATTATTCACCGTCTTCAAGGTAACCGGGAGCTGGCATTGGATCATTTTGTCCTAGCAAATAGTCAGTTTGAGGAGTTGGGGAATAAGGTTGGAATTGCCTTTTCACTCAACAATATTGGAAACATTTATTTCCAGCAGGATGATGTGGACAAAGCGCTGGAATTCTACAATCTTTCACTGGAAACGAGTGAGGAAATTGGTGATAAGCCTGCAGTGGCAACCAAGCTGAGCAACATTGGTGGTGCTCATCATGAGTTGGGTGAAACGGATAAGGCATTAGAGTTTACCGAGCGATCTCTGAAGATGCAAAAGGAGATGGGCGACATGGATGGACAGGTTAGTAACCTCAACAATCTGGGCAACATCTACAAGGATCGTAATGAACTTGATAAAGCGTTGGAGTATTTCTTGAGTTCACTAAAGACCCAGGATAAAATGGGCCAGAATGATAAGGTGACTGGTACCCTTTATTCCGTTGGTGAACTCTACAAAAAGAAGGGTGATCCCAATAAAGCGTTGGGTTATTTGCAACGTTCCTTAAAGGCTGCTAAGTCCAATAAGGCCGTACAAGATCAACAAAAGGTTTACAATATGCTGTCGGAAACGTACGCGGATATGGGCGATTTCAAGCAATCATATGATTACCAGCAGTTAAACGCACAGCTCACGGATTCTTTAGATCGAATTGTAAGCACCAAGGATTTGGCCGAGATGCAGGTGCAGTTTGAGGCGCTTCGCAGAGAGCGTGAGTTGGTAGAAATTCAAAAGGAAAAGGAAATTCAAAAGGAGAAATTGAGAAGACAGTTGCTTCTTCGGAATTTCTTGATTGTACTCGCCTTGCTCATCCTGTCGTTGGCTGCTTTAATCTACTGGAGATATAGAACGAAGAATAAAGCCAAT